>JADGED010000033.1 GCA_016744555.1 Desulfuromonadaceae bacterium | reverse complement strand
CCCCAGACTTCCCTGGGTCATCTGATCTTTCAGATACTTCTCTACTTCTTCTTTTGTTTCAACCATCAATACAGTTCTTTTATCGGCACCACCTTCCAACATCCCTTTTACAATCTCTGAACTCCACTCTCCAAGACAAATGACAAGATCAAGCTGCAATTCTGCTGCAAGTTTGCCTATTTCATAGTGTGCTCGCTGCGCGTCATCACCTAATTCAAGCATATCCCCCAATACTGCAACCCGTCGTCCCTGCCCCGCTAACGACGCTAAAGCATCAAGTGCAGCAGATGCAGATAGAGGGTTCGAATTGTAACTATCGTCAAGCAGTAAACCACCACAGGGGAGCGGCGAAAGATCCATCCGGCCGTTAACGGCGACAAATTGCTCCAACCCGGCGACTATCGTCGTAGCAGGAACTTCCATTTCTACCGCTGCTGCAGCAGCCGCTAAGGCATTGCTGACATTGTGGCGCCCCGGTGTAGTCAACTGCACGTTATGAGACTGCCCGTTTACTAGCAGTTCAAAGCTTACTCCAGAACCATTATCAACAACGTTTTCGCCCCTAACTTCCGCTGCTTCGGCCAATCCATAGGTGATTTTTTTTACCCCATTGGCGATCGGCAATTGTGCTACCCGTTTGTCATCTAAATTAACAATGGCGGTGCCACCACGTAAGCCGGCGTAAAGCTCACCTTTGGCTCTGGATACGCCATCGAGTCCGGGCAAGGTTTCTAAATGCGCTGCGCCAATATTGGTAATAACACCAATGGATGGCTGGGCGATTTCCGTCAGTCGCTCAATTTCACCGAGCATACTGGTACCCATTTCAATCACCGCCCACTGATGCTCCGGCTCCATCTGCAGCAACGTTAGTGGCAAGCCAATCAGATTATTAAAGTTGCCAGCCGTCTTTAACCCCGGAGCTACTAATTTTAAAATTGAAGCCAACATCTCTTTTGTTGTCGTTTTTCCCGCCGACCCAGTTATTGCCACCAGCGGTCCATTAAGCTGTAATCGATAAGCAGCAGCAATATCGCCTAGCGCTCTTAATGTATCTGGAACCCGAATAACTGGTACAGTTAGGCCAGCAACGACTTCTTCACTTAAACATGCAGCCGCACCATTTTTAACCGCCTGACTCAGATAGTCGTGACCGTCAAAATGTTCCCCCCTTAAAGGGATAAACAACGACCCCGGCACCAAATTGCGGCTGTCGGTAGAAATTGCCGTTAACGGACAGTTAACCTTCCGCCCCGAAAATTCACCGCCGCTGATTCTGGCTATACGCTCTAAATCAAACACAATCTTTGGCTCCAGCTGTATCGCTAGCAAATGCTACAGTCGGTTCTGTATTAAGCACCCGACGCAACTCTTCCCGATCATCAAAGTGAACCTTTTCCCGACCAAAGATCTGATAGTCTTCGTGCCCCTTACCTGCAACCAGCAAAATATCTCCGGTAACTAGTAAGCTACTTGCAAACTCTATGGCTTGACGGCGATCAGCAACAACGACAAAACCTGCTGTGTTGCCAGCGCAATCGGCCTTTAGTTCAATACTTCCTGCCGCCAATGCTCCGTCTCGAACCTGTGCTAAAATCTCATTTGGATCTTCGGTGCGTGGGTTATCTGAAGTAAAAATACTAAGATCTGAATACCGTACTGCAGCTGCTGCCATCAGTGGGCGCTTAGTTTTATCTCTATCTCCACCACAACCAACAATAGTTATTATCCGCTTCCCATCAAGGGCAACTACTGTCTTCAACACTTGCTCTAACGCATCGGGAGTATGAGCATAATCTACCAGCACTAAAGCTCCCTTGTTGTTCGCTATAGTCTCGACTCGCCCCGGTACTTGTGGGGCAGATGTAATTGCCTTGGCGATAACCTTATTGTCGATCCCTAACTGTTGCGCAGTGGCTGTAGCGGCCAGCAAATTGCTTACATTAAAACTACCAATCATTCCACTTTCGATCGCCACATCACCATTACTGCTACACGCATGGCCGCTGATGCCATTTCGACCAACCGTAATCTGCATGGCACGAAGGTCAGCCTCTAAACCCATACCGTAGGATATTTTTTTACCGGTCATTTCTTGCAGTAACTTCAGGCCATAACTATCGTCACTATTAATTATCGCTATGCCAGTGTCGAGAAGTTCAACAAAAAGCCTTTTTTTACTGCTGAAGTAGCGATCCAATGTTTGATGATAATCGAGGTGATCTTGAGTAAGATTAGTAAATACTGCCGCATCGAAACAAATTCCGTCAACTCGATGCTGCTCTAAGGCGTGGGATGAAACTTCCAAAATCATAACATTGGCACCCTGTTGCGCAAATTCAGCCATCATGCGCAAGAGATCAATCGATTCCGGGGTGGTATGAGAAGCGTCGTAGTGTAAATCACCAAACCGATATTCTATAGTCCCAAATACTGCAGGGGCATAACCGGCCTGTTTAAACATCGCTTCAAGCAAATAGGTGGTAGTTGTCTTGCCGTTAGTTCCTGTTATGCCGATCACTCTTACATCGCCACTCGGATTACCATAAAACTTAGCTGCCATTACCGCCATGGTTTGTCTAACGTTGGCAACTTTTACGTAACAAACATTATCGCTGTAATGTTCCGGTAATTTCTCTGCTACCACGACCGTAGCACCAGCCTGTAATGCCTGAGGAACATATGCAAAGCCATCAACTTGAACTCCCGGCAATGCAAAAAACACCATCTCTGCCACAACCTGACGTGAATCAAACGCTAAGCCAGATACCGTTTGATCAGCAAACCCAACAACCTCTTCGGGTTGGATTTTTGTCAACAGTTGCTTCAGTTGCATAGATGATCCCCTTTCTGACATATAGCTACGCCCCAAAACGAATCCAAGCCTGTTTGCCATAGCGAATAACTTCACCTGGCGCAGGAGATTGCTTAACCACTTGCCCACTACCGGTGAGCTGTAAATTTAACTTATTATCGCTCATCAAGCGCAAAACTTGGCGATATGTCATCCCAGTGAAATCTGGCATCCGCAAACCATCACTCACCGCTACGTCTGGTAATAATGCGACCAAATCGGGTAGTGGTTCTACTACGGGCTGCTCTTTGGCTAAAGTCTCAACACTTCCCACCGGCAAAATATTTAAATGGCTTAAAGATTGACTCGCAATTCTAGAAAATACTGGTGCAGCAACTAAACCACCGTAAGCACTGCCTTGAGGTTCATCAACTGTTACCGAAATAACTAGAGCCGGACTTTCTGCTGGAACAAAACCGACAAATGATGAAACCCGTTTATCTGGAGAGTAACCACCAGTTACCATATCTACCTTTTGTGCCGTTCCAGTTTTACCAGCGACATGATATCCAGCCAAAGCGGCTCTGGTTCCTGTCCCACCAGGCTCGGTGACCTCTACTAACATCGCCCGCACCCGCCGTGCGGTTTCCTCGGAGATTACCCGACGGCGAACCTTTGGTAAGCGGCGCTGAATTTGTTCACCGCCAGCAGCTGTAACTTTTTCAACTAAATATGGCTCCATCAACAAGCCACCGTTTGCAATTGCTGCCATAGCAGTAACCATTTGTATGGAGGTGACACTCAATCCTTGACCAAATGATATTGCAGCCAGATCAATCTCAAACCATTTATTGGGGGCTCGCAAAATGCCACCAACTTCACCCGGCAAATCTATTCCAGTGTTTTCGCCGAAACCAAAGCTATTAATATATGAATGAAAGCGCTCACGCTCCATCAATTTTCCCAGTTTCGCCGTGCCGATATTGCTACTGAATTTAATAATTTCGGTCAAACTTAGACGCTTAAACTTTTTATGATCGCGGATGGTTTTACCACCAACCGAGAAACGCCCATTCTCGCAGTATATTTTCTTATCTAGGGGAACCAGCCCCTCTTCCAGCACCCCAGCCATCAAAAATGGCTTAAAAGTCGAGCCCGGTTCATACATATCGCAAACAGCACGATTACGCCGTTTTGCAGCACTAAAATGACCTGCCATATTGGGATTATAGTCAGGCTGACTCGCAAGAGCTATAACCTTGCCACTGGCAGGTTCCATCATTACCACCGTGCCCCCGACAGCTCCGGTTTCACGAACTACTCGCGCCAACTCTTTTTCGGCTACATACTGGAGTGACTTATCGATGGTCAAATACAAGTTGCGTCCGGCTTCGCCACCCTGAATCAATTGATCCTCTGAAGCTAACCCTCTACCTCTGGCGTCACGTAATGAAACTAGACGGCCTGAATCACCTTGCAATTGCTGGTCATATTCCAGCTCAACCCCTTCTAAACCATTAGGGTCAAGGCCGGTAAAACCTAAAATATGTGCAGCAGAGTTAGCTTGTGGATAGTAACGTTTAGGCTCTTCAATAAAGCGTAACCCTGCAATATTTAGATCACGAACTTGCTTTACCGTATCCCGATCAAGTTTCCTTCCTAACCAAACAAAACGTTTACGACTAGACAGTTTTTTTATCAACTCTTGCTCTGAAGCTTTTAACAATGGAGCTAGTTGCTTTGCAGCAGATTGCGGTTTTTTAGTTTCAATCGGATCGGCATACAAAGATTTTGCCGCTAAACTAACGGCCAGGGCATCACCATTACGATCAAAGATTGCGCCCCGTTGAGGTGCTAACTTAACTACCCGTTGACGTTGTTGGTCGGCGCGATGCTTAAGATCTGGAGATAACACTACTTGCAAGTAGTAAGCGCGCCAGGCAATCACCAAAAAGGCGAGGATAAAAATCAGCGCAAATAAATTGATACGCAGCCGAATGCCACGCTCAGTTAGCGCCATATTACTTGATCCTGATAATCTGCCCTGGTGCCGGCGTACGCAAGCCCAGTTCTTGTTTAGCTAAAGTTTCAATTCGCTTATCGCGTGCCAAAAACGCTACTTCTAAATTTAGTTCTTTTATATCCTGTTGCTGAACGCCAATATCACGTTCTAAGCTGGAGATATTATACTCGAGGTTAATTGCATGAATTCGTGACCAAACAAACAATAGCGACAATAATGAAATTAACAAGATTGCGATAAAAACGGATCCCAGACGGGGCCGATATAAAGAAAATCCGGGTATTTTTACAATTGTTTGTGATACAGCTTCTGCCATTTACCGGCCCTCACTTTCGTTATCCACAGTTTTGCAACGTTCTACTGCTCGCAAGATTGCACTTCTGGAACGAACATTCTGTTCAACTTCAACGGCAGTTGCCTTAACCCCTTTGCGGGTCAATACCTTCACCGTAGGGACATTATTGCACTGACAAACCGGCAACCGCGGTGGACACAAGCAGCCCTTAGCTTTATCCCGAAATAAATGTTTAACAATACGATCTTCCAGCGAATGGAAACTGATAACCACCAAGCGTCCACCGGGTTTCAACAGCGAAATTCCCGCCTCAACCCCACGCTCAACCTGCCCCAACTCATCATTCACATGTATTCGCAGTGCTTGAAATACCCGTGTCGCTGGATGAATTTTTTCTGGACGAAAACCACCGGGGACCGCATGTCGAACTAGCTCTGCCAATTCTCCGGTTCGGGTTATAGCTTCTTCCTGCCGCTGGGCTACTATCCTTCTAGCGATGCGTCGGCTATAGCGCTCTTCACCGTACTTAAAGAATAGGTGCATCAATTCCGTCTCTTCGGTTTGATTGACCACATCTGCAGCGGTAATCCCTGTAGTTGGATCCATCCGCATATCCAGCGGGGCATCATAACGGAAAGAAAAGCCTCGTTCTGGTGTATCTAGCTGATGGGAAGAGACGCCAAGATCGAGGAGCATGCCATCCAATCCAGCGACTTCCAGCTGCTGCAAAACTTCGCTAGCTTGATCAAAAGTAGTCTGGTGCAAGCTGACACGGTCACCATAAGGGGCTAAAACTTTTGCTGCCGCCTGCAATGCTGCAGGGTCACGATCCAAACCTATCAAACGGCTACTATCAGCAGCCTCAAGGATCAAACGTGAGTGACCGGCACCGCCAAGGGTTCCATCAAGGTAGATACCGCCATCTACCGGCCGCAACCAGTGCAGAACTTCCGCTGGCAATACCGACAAATGTTCAAAGGAGGCTGATGTCATAATTAAAAGCCCAAATCCGCTTGTCCCTGCGCATCACCTGCCAACATTGACTCAGATTCGGTAGTAATTTGTGCGTGGGCTTTCTGACTCCAAATTTCTATTTTTTCGAACATTCCGACGACGACAACATCTTTATCTAGCTCGGCATATTCGCGTAATGATTGTGGCAATTGGACTCGCCCTTGTGCGTTAAACGAACACTCTTTTGCTGGAGCAATCCGATTGCGAAGATTCGCCTCACGCTGAGGACCGGGCGCCATAGCTAGTACGTTGGCACAAATTTCACTCCACCGACTTGGCGGATAAGCAACCAAACCATTTTTATGCCGGGTAACAACCAAACCTTCAGCAGTATAATCTTGACGCAGCTCGTCCCTGAATGGAGCGGGAATGCTTACCCGACCCTTCAAATCGATACTGACATTGTATTCACCAGAAAATTTCATATTGACACCGTATGACACTATTTGACACTACTTTGCCAAAATATAGCGGTACCCCCCATAACTGTCAAGGACAAATCCTGACTTTTTTACAATTAACAGATAAGAAAAAACTCGTTATGACGGGAGGTTAAAGTTAATGAGAAAGGAAATGTGACAAATGGTGTACAGGGAGATACTGCCGATCAAAAAATCACAATCTTTGCGGCAAAAAACCATTACCACAACTACACAACATGCAACTTTTTTTAGAACCATATTTTTGAAAACAAAAAATAGAAACTGGAAAAACAGCTTGAAATTTCGACTAAAGCTAGACAGTCTTAGCGAGATAAACCTTTTTTCTACCACCAAACCTCTGTACTATATCTTTATTAAACCTAGCGACGCAGATAATCTCATGGATCTAAAGTCAATTATTTGCATGCCGGGCAAACGTAATCAAAGTCTGAACATTAAGTATAGAGCGATGGCCAAACCAAAGGACTTTAGTAAATAGTGCATAAACCGCTGGGAATAATATATATAACTATAAACGCTATCCTGCTATTAACATTGCTGGCGCTGGCATTGAATGGAACTGAAAACCACCCACCACTCTATTTGGAGTGGATTGTATTAATTGTACCAGCTATCGGCATCCTCTCTGGATACTGGATCAGCGCAGGACAACATAGTTCAAAAAAAATCCTGCTTATCATCTTAAGCTTGTTTATTACTTTTGCTACCGTTTTTGTCGCATTAGTAGTACTGCCATTAGTTGAACGTGCAAACATTGAGCAAAGGCAGGAAGTGTCTACGAGCTCAGCCAACATCGACCAACACTTCGATATTAAGTGCTAAGCTAGCTATATCAGTTCAGATAAAACCTAATGCTGACTATCGCTTCTAAAGTACAAACTTACCATCTCATCACCTGATTTAAACGCAAAGATATAGACTCAAAAGAATTAAGCATGTAAATATATTAAGAAGAAATAAATATCGCCATCAACACCTAGATGAAACGTTCAGGTTGACTTAGGAGAGTGGAGCTACCCATGAAAATTAAAAATTCAATCCAAATCATTACCAGCATATTGATGCTTTGCCTATTTGTCGGTTCGGCAACTGCCGAAGATACCAATATTATTTTCAAGCATGATCGAACCGGCATTGCTGACGAAGTAAATAAGATTAAAGATTTTGATTTCGAGCTTCAGCAACGGGAACGAGATCAGATAAAAAGCTGGAAAATTGAAGACTCAACCGATGCCATGAAAGTGGGCGACATCTACTTTAACAAGGGTGAAATTGACGATGCCATCTCTTTTTATAAAATGGCCATAAAAATTGATCCTACCAATACTGCAGCTCACGATAAATATATTACAGCTAGAAACAAGGAAAAAGAGACGACCTCTTCTCACTACCATCAGGCCTTGGAATATTATCGCAAAGGGATGAAAAACAAAGCTATTGATGAACTGATTTCTGAGATCAAACAAAACCCGGACAACGAACAAGCTCGGATAAAGCTGAATGAAATCGAAAGCCAGTAAGACTTTATTTAAATCTGACTACAAAGACTCAGATCATACGCAGCGGCAAGAAATAAACTTACGGTCAGCATAGTTTATCCAGAATAATAGCCGGGCAGGCGTCATTGGAAACACAATTTTTCATGGTACACTTCAAAGAGGTGTAGATTAGATAGCGATTAAAAGTCTTTTGCACTCCGATACATATTCCTTCATTCTAATCTAGGGGTTTTGATGTCGACTGGTGATAAACTTTTTATATTCAAAGCGCTGGGTATCTCAACCTTATTTTTTATCGTGGTCTTTTCTGGCTTCTGGTATGCGATTAACTACTACGACCTGACCCTAAAACAGAAGCAACAATTTTCGCAGGATGAAAAACTTACATCCACAGCCAACACGTTAACCCAGATCATTAACCATCGCTTTGCCTTACTGTATGGTGTTCGTGCCTTTGTCCTTTCAAATCCTGATTATTTTGATAAACAGCAAAACCACCCTGCCCGTGACACCGCTAATTTCTTCCTGAAAGAGCTTTACAGTTCCATTTCTGACATCCGCAATGTAACCATTGCTCCAGGTGGTATTCATCAATATATTTACCCTGACACTGAGTACGCAAAGATGTTCGGCCACAACTTGCTGACCGATAAACGTGCACATGTACATAGAAAAATTCTGCAAACAATCAAAGACAGGAAAATTGGTATAAATGGCCCATACCCATTACGGCAGGATGGCAGCCTCGGCCTAGTCGCCAGACTCCCTATTTATCAAAAGGAAAAATTCTGGGGCTTTGTTACGATGGTGCTAGATGTATCCGAAATGCTAAAAGTTGCAGGTTTAACATCTTCAGACCATCTTGCTTTACGAAATACAACAACAGGTGATGTTTTTTATGGCTCTGCTGGAACGTTTGCAGCAAATCCAACCATCACATCAATCACACTCCCTGAAGGGAAGTGGCAAATCACACACACTATTGTCGCTTCTGGCTTGTCAACAAGTATCAAAACGACACTACTCATCACCATTGGACTTCTTGCGTTACTTTCCAGTTCTTTTCTCTTTTTTATATTTATAAGGCGCAGGTATTTACAGTCAGAAATCGAAAAAGCGACAAAGGAAATAACAGTCCAAGGAGAAAAACTTCGCGAGAGTGAAGAACATCTACGCACAATATTTGAAGCCGCGGATAATGTCGCATTTGTAACAACCGATCTTGGCGGTGAAGGCACAATAATAAGAAGTTTCAGCCCAGGAGCCGAGAAAATGTTTGAATATCCGGCCCAGGAGGTTATCGGCCAGCGAGTAGCCATTCTTCATCCCAAAAGAGATTGGGAGAACTTTCCTACAATGCAACTGGCTCTTAAACAAGGAAAGAAAGGGTTTTCTGGAGAATCCAACCTGCTTAGAAAATCGGGAGAACAATTCCCGGTTCTTTTTACCATTCACCCTCTACGTGATAGCTTAGGCGAAGTTATAGGAACGTTGGGGGTTACATTTGACATTACCGACCGCAAACACGCCGAACAAGAGCGCCAAACTCTTAAAGAACAACTCCACCAGAAACATAAAATGGAAGCCGTTGGTTATATGGCCGGAGGAATGGCCCATAACTTTAACAATAACCTTGCTATCATTCTCGGTAATATCGAACTCACACAGCTCAAAAGTCAAGATCCTAACGTTCAAGAACTGCTAAAGAACGCTAAAGTTGCGATCATGCGCTCTAAAGATCTTGTCAATAAAATCATCACTTACAGTCGTAAGGGGGTGCAAAATAAAGCCCCAATGCTATTGCTGACCATTATAAATGAAACCATTTCCTTGCTAGGTCCTACATTGCCTACGACCATAACTTTACAAAAAAACATCGATCCCAGTTGCGACTCAAACTTTATAAACGCAGATCCTTCACAGATTCAGGAAGTGCTGGTCAACAGCATAAATAATGCTGTACAAGCTATGGATGAAAAAGGTGAGTTAATAATTTCACTTACCCCTGTTGAGCTAGAAGAGAAAGATATCCCCCCCCAGTACGAAGCAATACCCGGCTCTTATGCCAACCTTAGTATCCAGGATACGGGCTGTGGCATGCCTGCTGAAATTGTAGCTAAAATTTTTGATCCATTCTTTACCACTAAAGAAGACTACGAAGGTGCGGGGATGGGACTTTCTACGGTGCAGGGGATTGTTGCTCAACACGGTGGACTTATAAAGGTCAGCAGCATCCTAGCTCGGGGAACTATTTTTAATATCTATTTTCCGATCACCAATGAAACCGCCAAAGAAACAAAACCAAGCAACGAAGATATGCCCAAAGGGACAGAAAGAATCCTCTTTGTCGATGATGACACGACACTAGCGAACCTGGGAGAACAACTGCTTGCCAAAAGTGGCTACCAAGTCACCGCCATGACCAGCAGTCAAGAAGCCCTGAAGCTTTTCCAAGCTAACCCCAATCAGTTTGACCTGGTTATCACCGATCAAACGATGCCTGAGCTTACCGGAGCAGAGTTAATTGAAAAACTCAAACAGATCAACCTAAAGGTTCCCACAATCCTGTGCACCGGATTTAGTAGCAAGGTTGATGAAGACAAGGCTAGAGAATTGGGGCTCAGTGCTTTTATGATAAAACCTCTTGTTCTGCCCGAACTGCTGCAGACAATTAGACAAGTTCTGGATGGAGAGAAGGAATAGTTTCCGGCAAGGCACGGTATTTGGTATTTTATAAATCGGTTTTTACTTTTAGTAACAACTTCTGGATTATTTCGAACTACTTAAAAAGAGTAAACTGCGCCCAACTCTTGTCTGTTCCACTCTGTATAAATGTGTGAATTTTAGATACTCACATCAATATTTGCCACCCGCTACATATGAGCGCCACAAATATAGTACCTAAAAGAATCGAAATAGCTATAGAGTTTATGGGTACAAAATGTAGCGGATATAAGTTCTCATCAGAGCAACCATCCGCCATTACAATTATCCATTTTCACCCTCTTTATAGCGATCAAAAAACCAGTAAAAAGCAAACATCAAACCAGGGGTTTTGGCGAATTGTTCGTCAAACAAAAACTCTCTAGCAGTAGCTACAGGGATAAATTCCAGCACAATTTGCTCGTCACTGATGCCGCCACCACTATGGACTTTCATCGATTCATCGATGGTAGCAAAATAGAGGTGCTGTTTACTTCCGGTAATGCCAACATTGGTAAAAAACGAACTGATTTTTTCCAAATTCTCCGGCGCCACTGCATAACCACACTCTTCGTCAATCTCTTCTAAGGTAATTTGCTCTAGCGAAGTTTGTTTATCAACGATGCCGGCACATAATTCGTAAGTGCAGCTGCGCTTGTGAGTCATATAAACCGGTGGCCGAAATTGTTTTACCACCAAAAAAGATTTCTTTTCGCGGTGATAAAGCAAAACTGAAACACTGTCATGACTTTTGACCGCTTCCCACGAACGTTGGGTTCCATTCTGTAAATAGTTAAGCTGCACCGGTTGCACAAATTTTTGTTCCTGCTGCGGAGCAACAGTAAAGTTTACAATTTTAAATGGCATATATTTCCTTAACCTGGTTTAAAACAGCGGCATAAAAGCCACTGGACAATATCTACATTTTTAACCTTTATCCAAAAAACAGAAATTGTTCCCACCTTTCAGGACTGGCAAGTATTTTTTCAACTCGATTTTGCCATTCAGTTGCAAAAAATACTTTTTCATCTGCAGCGATTGTTCCTTGTCCGATTTTTTGCATTAGGGGTTTAACTTGTGGATGAAAAGGGATGACACTAGGGTCATATGTCATAATCACGCTTTCGCCATTATCAAGACGGGTCAATCGCACATCGCCAGCAATGTCACAACCAAAAAACAAACGATTATTACGGGCAAAGCTTGCCCCAATCCCCTTGAAGCCACCTTCATTCGCAGCACCAGTCACCAAAGAGAGACACTGGCCAATCACTCCAGCTACCCCAGCAGTAAGTTCGCCCTGCAACTCGACCTTGATATTTCCCCGCTCAGGCGGCGCTTCACCATAAAGCTTCTGCAACCCCAAGCTAGACATTATCCACGCCCCAGCAACGGTCGGACAAGAGTGTCCAGCGAGCTTGACCATATCGAGGTAAGTATATGAAATCAAACCATCAGCAACAACGCCAAGCTGTTGTGCCAAAGGATCAAACATTGCAATCGGCGCAATACTGTCAAAAAACTTTGGATATTTCATATTATCTCCATGTACATTTTAGTGTTAATCCGTAACCACCAGAACAAAAACACATTAAGAACCTAAACTTTGGCAATAAATTCGGCAATCAAAGAAAAATATTCCCGAGCGTTAACATACATAATGTCGTTATGGTTCCCTTGTGGAAATATTTTTATTTTTTTCTCACCCACGGCCCAATCATAAAGCCGCTGCCCGTGGCTAACATCGACTAAACCATCATTTTGAGTATGCAGAACCATCACTGGGCCAGGAAAGGCAGCCATCTTTCGCTGGTGGTTCAATTTACAATCTACTTCCGCTTCAAATTCAGCAGCAGTAACACCCAATTCACTGGGCTCAACTCGCAACAGCAACCGCTCCAACACATCGGCAACCCCACTTTCCAAAATCAAGCCTGCAGCCTGTGGAAATTGAGCCGCCGCTTGAATCGCAAAAATTGAACCGACACTGCGGCCAAAAAATATCAATTCATTTGCAGGCCTACTCAACGCCGCCACCGTGGCAACAACATCATCAACCATTTTGCCCAACTGCGGCTCCCCTGTTGACTGTCCATAACCACGTAATTCGGCCAGAAAAACATTACAGCCCATCTGCTGAATTAAACTGACAAAATCGCCTTGCCAATCATCAACGATTTCACCATTGCCATGAAAATGGATCAGCGTTTTTGCTGCGGGGTCGATCTCGTGGTAACTACACGCCAATTTAGCGTCGCCACAATCAACCCAAAACGGTGCCACAAAAGAGCCATCACGAGGAAAAAAGTATCGTTCACTAATTAAACGGTGGTTAAGGACATCTGCCATATTTTACCTCGTCGACACAAAAGGTTTGAGTTTTCGGCCATTATAGTTAAACTTTAAGGACGAATATAGGTACGGTACATGTAGCGTCTCTACGGTTCTAACCATTGGCGGTTTTATGCTATAAAGGACGCTCGTAAAGTTGGTAACCGTAAAAATAATTGTAATGGTCAATTTTGCGCCATTTACACCAATAAAATAAAGGAATTAATCACGTGATCATTGTAACTGGTGGAGCTGGATTTATCGGTAGTGCAATCGTCTGGCAACTAAATGAAATGGGGCGTAGCGACATTTTAATCGTCGACTCCCTCGGCAGCAGCGAAAAATGGAAAAATTTAGCTGCTCTCAAATATGCTGACTATATCGAAAAAGATGATTTCATGGAGCTAGTTATTGCCGATCAGCTACATAACTACTACGAACTAGGTGAAAACGATCTGGAAGCAGTTATCCACATGGGTGCCTGTTCCGCTACCACGGAGCTCGATGCCCGCTATTTAATCCAGAATAATTTTGAGTACACCAAGCAGATGGCGCTGTTTGCCATACGCTGTGAAGCACGTTTTATCTACGCCTCCAGTGCGGCCACTTATGGTGATGGCGTTAAGGGCTTCAATGACGATGAAGCGACTCTCGACACATTGCGCCCCTTAAATATGTATGGTTATTCGAAGCAGATGTTCGATCAATGGGCAAAACGTGAAGGAATTCTGTCTGACATTGTCGGTCTGAAATTTTTTAACGTCTTTGGTCCAAACGAATACCACAAGGGGGAGATGAGTTCTCTGGTAATCAAGGCCTACAAACAAATATTGGAGACCGGCAAAATCGGCCTTTTTAAATCGTACCTGCCAGAATACGGCGATGGTGAACAAATGCGCGATTTTGTCTATGTTAAAGATGTCGTCAACATGACCCTCCACTTCCTCGCCCACCCAGAAGCTAATGGTCTATATAATATCGGCAGCTCTGGGGCTAATTCGTGGAACTCACTGGCAACAGCAATCTTTGCCGCCCTCGACAAAGAGGTAAATATTGAATATGTCGAAATGCCCGAGGCGCTAAAAGGTAAATACCAATATTACACCTGTTCTGACATAAGCAAACTCCAGGCAACTGGCTTCAGCAGTGAGCAAATGTCACTGCAAGATGCGGTACGCGATTATGTCGTTAACTACCTAGTGCCCAACAGCCATCTGGGGGATTAATTTAGTCCGTAGCAATACATTCTGCATGGTAAACCACAGCAGTTCACGTTACTTTTTGTGGAGGTAATCAATGTCAAAATTGATGAAATTAGCGCTATCGATATTTTTGTGCATGTTTGTTTTTGGTTGCCAAACTGCCTATTTTGCCGCCATGGAAAAGGTCGGTTATCACAAACGTGACATCTTAATTGATCGAGTTGAAGACGCCCGTGAAGCGCAAAATGATGCCAAAGAGCAGTTTGAATCCGCCCTTGAAGCCTTCTCTGCCCTCACTGGTTTTGACGGTGGTGATTTAGAAGATAAATACAACAACCTAAAATCGGTACTGGATGACAGTGAGGATAAAGCCAAGCGGGTCACCAACCGCATTGATGCAGTAGAAGATGTCGCCACAGCGCTATTCGACGAGTGGGAAGATGAGCTTGGGCAGTACTCCAACGCCAGCATGCGCCGTTCCAGCGAAAAGCAATTACGTGAGACCCAGCGCCGCTGCAAAACGTTAATCACCAGTATGCGCCGCGCCGAAGCTAAAATCGAACCGGTGCTTGTCCCCTTACGTGATCAAGTACTGTATCTAAAGCATAACCTCAACGCCCGTGCCGTAGCTGCATTAAAAAACGAATTAAGCAGTGTCCAAAATGATGTAGCACGGTTGGTAAAAGAGCTAGAAAAAGCGGTAAATGAAGCCGATAAGTTTATATCTGAGCTAGAGGGGCAGCAATAACTGGCAGGACATTTTACAATTAAAACGAACTTTAACCACTTAGCTTTTTAAGCAGCCGTCCATAAACTGGACGGCTGCATTGTAAACAATAAAGTTATTCCGCTTTTTCAATTTCGAAATCTGCACCCATCCAAGCAAAAATACCGCCGGTATAACGATATACGTTTTTGTAGCCCATTTTCTTGGCCCAAACTGCACCATTGTGACTTCGGGTACATTTAACAAAACCACAATAAACAACAATTGTCTTCTCTTTATCTGCACCAAGAAGTTTTTCGTAGTCGGCCTGTGACTTTCCTGCAGTCTCTTTATCGTCCCAGCTATTCATATCTGGAATTGGAAACAGAAACTGTGCAGCAGTAGGAACGTGAGCTTTTTTGTAGCTAGATTCAAATGGCATAGTATCAACAATAACCATCTTTTTACCATCATCCTGCCATTTTTTTAATTCAGCAGTAGTAACGATATCGTATCCACCACGCTGAACTTCGCGGACCAATTTAACTGCGCCAGTCTCTTTTTTAACTTCTTTTTCGAACTTATTATCAAAAAAGCTAAACGCTGGGGTACTGATAAACATTAGTGCGAGAACTAGGGTGATAAGTGTAGCAAAACGATTTTGTAACATTGTGTTCCTCCTGGTTAATGTTTGACTGAAATCCAGTGGCATGGAGTCAGTCGGTTGATAAAACGAAATAGATACAAATAGCCAATGGCAAGCAGCAGCCATAAATCACGGACAACAGCCCCACGCAGATCATGAAAAGCAATGGCTTCGGGATCGTTCGGTCCAAAACAACCACAATCGATATCGAGACCGATAAAAATGCCGTAACTTAAAACCGCAAGAAAAATGAGCATCATTATAGTTATTGCCGTTAACGAGCCCCGTTTTTCAAACAACAACCCAACCGCAGCAACAATCTCAGACACAATCAAAATCACAGCGACAGGAAAAGCCATAATCTCGGGCAATACCCCATAAGCTTCAATCACTGCGGCAAACTGTACTGGGTTAAAAGCTTTAGAAACCCCGGAAACGAGAAAGGTCAATACGATAAGAATGCGTAGAGCGTGGTAAATAACATGAGCAATCGATGACATCGTCCCCCCTTATAAAC
>JADGED010000339.1 GCA_016744555.1 Desulfuromonadaceae bacterium | reverse complement strand
GTGCCTGCAATCCCTATCCTCTGGCGAGATTGATATCCTTCCAGCTATCGCCTATACGGAACAACGGGCAAAGCAATATCGGTATTCTTCTGAGACAGTAGTAAGTAGTTGGGGGCAAGTTTATTCTCGTAGCGATAATTCTTTTCCTGCAATCCTTGATTTAGCTGAAAAAAAAGTAGCGGTCCTAAAGGATGATGTTTACCTAAATGGTGCACATGGATTGCGCAAGTTTGCCGATAACTTTGATATTAATATCAATTTTATCGAAGTAGCTTCATACAAAGAGGCATTTACTCAACTTAAAGGTGGAGCTGTTGATGCTGCAATGGTAGGCCGTATTTATGGGTTAAAGCATCACCATCAATTTGACCTTTTGCCCACGCCACTGATGGTGAAACCAATTCACGTTAGGCCTGCATTTTCATCAGTTACCGAAGAAAAATATGTTGCTGAGTACGAGGAGTTATTTGCGAAGTGGAAACAAACCCCAGGTTCACCCTATTTTCAACTGTTAGATAAATGGTTGGTCGAAAAGCATTCTGCTGCTTTTCCTTTAGAATTGAAATTGGTGATGTATGTTCTTGCCGCAATTTTAGTTTCGCTGCTGGTGACAACACTGTGGACTCGCAAGCAAGTTAAAGCGAAAACTTTGCAGCTGGCAGAAAAAAACCAACTACTTAAGCAAGAGTTGGTAGAGCGTGAAAAGGTTGAGCGGGAGTTGCTTGAAAGCAAACTACAATATCAAACCTTTTTTGATGAGTCCTTTTCTACAATGTTATTGGTTGATCCTGAGACAGCTTCTATCGTTGATGCCAATCCGGCAGCTTGTAAGTTTTATAAGTATGACCGCGAAGAGCTGCAAGGTATGAAAATGTGGCAGATTAATCAGTTGAGTGAAACAGAAACATATGAACGCTTAGCCGTGGCAAAAACGTTGGATCATCACCAGTTTGAGTTTGTCCATACTTTGGCTGATGGTGAAAGGGTCCCTGTAGAGGTGTTTAGAAGTCCAATCAAGGTTAAGGAAAAAACTCTTTTTTATACCATTATCCACGATATTCGAAAGCGGAAAAAAGCTGAGCTTGCTTTGGCAGAACGCAGCCAATTTTTACAGTCAGTAATTGATGGGGTAAGCGATCCATTAATGGTGATTGACTTAGATTATAAAATTTTGCAGATGAATAGATCGGCAAGAAATAGCCGTCCGCAGGGTGAATTCGAGGACGAAGATTTCTCTACTTGTTACTGTAATTCTCACAATTTGGATGAGCCGTGTAGTGGTAAAGATCACCCATGTCCATTGCTTGAAGTTAAGGAGACCGGACAGCCGACGACAATGATTCACCAGCATGATAGTGATAAGGGGAAGCGAATCGTCGAAATTACAGCGTCGCCATTGTTTAATGTTCATGGGGAGCTTTATGCAATCATTGAAGTAGCGCGCGATATTACTGAACGGTTGCAGATTGAAGGGTTATTAAGCGAAAACGAAAAGCGCTTACACCATTTAGCCCACCATGACTCGTTGACTAATCTACCAAAC
>JADGED010000338.1 GCA_016744555.1 Desulfuromonadaceae bacterium | reverse complement strand
GCCCGGTCGTCGCCTACGAATCAAATGGCACCAAGGACCAGGATTACTCTGCCCAGCTAACAACCATTATTGCAGCCAAACCTGACTTCATCTTTGTGCCAGAAAACTACAACCAAGTCGCACTGATCATACCGCAAGCAAGAGATCTCGGCTACAAGGGACCATTCATGGGTTCCGACGCCTGGGGCACCCCAGATCTGATCAAGCTCTGTGGTGAGCAGTGCAACGGTCAGTACTTCTCAACCCATTACGCTGCAGCCGGTGCTAAAGGTGCAACTAAGGTCTTCATCGACCGATACATGGCAAAATACGGCGCAGAACCAGCTGACTACGCTGCCCTGACTTGGGATTCCATCGGTCTGATGGTAGAAGGGATCAAAAACGCCGGCATGGTTGATTCAAACCCGCGCAAAATGCGCAAAGCCATCCGCGATGGTCTGGCTGGCATCAAATCTTTCGACGGCGTCACCGGCTCATCCAAGTTTAATGAACAGGGCGACCCGATTAAGTGCGCTGTTATTGTTAAAATCTCCGACGAAGGAGCCTTTGTCTTCGAAGAGTCTGTCTGCCCATAACGTATAATTAATATGGTTCAAACAACGCGGGGGCCTTGCGCCCCCGCGTTACTACGCTTAAAGCAAGTTGCCACGAGCGACCATGCAACTCCAACGTTTTTTAAGGAATAGTTTCTGTGGATTTTATTATTCAGAATATCCTGAATGCCCTGCAGTGGGGGAGCTTTTACGCCCTCATCGCTCTAGGATACACCTTGGTCTACGGGGTGCTGCGGCTGATCAACTTTGCTCATGGCGACATTTTTATGGTCGGGGCCTACATCTCTTTTTTCGTGGCGAGCTTCCTTATCGGCCCGATTGCAGGTCTCTCCCCAGCGGTGGCCTTCGTCATTACCATACCCCTGACAATGGCTTTAACCTCGCTAGTAGGTGTAACCCTAGAGCGGATCGCCTACCGACCTCTACGGCGCAAAGGGGCCCATCGACTCTATGTGGTCATCACTGCATTGATGTGCGGTCTGATCCTCGAATATTCGAACCTCGCCTTACTCGGCGCCAGTCGCTTAAAGTTCCCAGAGTTGGTCGAAAAACAGATCTGGCACATAGGTGATATCACTATAACCAATCTCAAGGTATTGGTCATTATCACCGCCATTCTGGTTTTCCTGTTCCTGCAGTGGATTGTCACTCGTACACGGGTAGGGATGGCTATGCGGGCGATCTCTTATGACAAGTTTGCTATCCCACTGATGGGTATCCCAATTGACAATATCATCGTCGTCACCTTTGTTCTCGGCTCCGCTTTTGCCGGACTGGCCGGACTACTGTTTGCCATGAGTTACCCGGTTCTGGAACCGTTTATGGGGATGCTGATCGGCTGGAAGGCGTTCATCGCTGCGGTGGTCGGTGGTATCGGTGACATCAAAGGCGCCTTTGTCGGTGGTTTTTTGCTAGGCTTCATCGAAGTCGGCGTGGTCACGGTCTTCCCCTCAACCTATCGAGACCTCTTTGCCTTCACCATCTTACTGT
>JADGED010000337.1 GCA_016744555.1 Desulfuromonadaceae bacterium | reverse complement strand
TCGTTAACAGATCTGGTGTCCCTGATGCACAGATTGTGTTGAGCGAACGGGAACTGGTACTACCATATAGATCTAACAAGGAAAATAGTGGTTTGTCCCTGCGACTTGATTGGCGGGTAGAAGGAAAGGCAAAAGGGACGAATTCATATAGCAACTGGCATTCACCGGTATGGTTTGATGCGACCAAGTTGCTGGAATTGGGAGTCGAAGTTGTTGAAGAAGATAGTGCCAATTATCGACGAAGGTCTTCACGTGACAAGGAAGTTTTTATCGTCTTAGCTGTTGATAGCCCTGCCTTTGCAAAGATGGTTGCTGCGTTAGAATCTGATTTGGAAGAAAAACAACGTAAGTTACAGCTCGATGTTGAAAATCAAGACTTAAGAAAACAGGCAAAAAGAGCTACTGAACGATTGCAGGAAGAGCAATTGTCTGGATCACGTTTATTTGCTATTGATGCCGGATTGAATGCCGAGCAGTTACGCCAACAATATGGTGATCGAAGTAAATATATTTTGACCAAAGGGATTATCAATTATCGTTGGAATTATAGTGGTAAGGGCAACAAGGAGAAGGAACTTAGAGGCTACGTAGCCCGTTTGAGCAATGGTAATATTCACGTTGCTCACCAGCACCGATTGCAATTAGAGACTTTAACGAGTGGAAAAATTACACGCGACAGTGGCGAAAAAGAACCACGGTTTCAAGTTGAATTAGCCTACGGCAGCCGATTGGAGCCGTGGGTGGTTGGCATTAGGGCTTGGAGCTCACTATAGATAAGCCACAAAATCCTATTTGTAGGAGAATTTTATGAAAAAAATTGTGCAAATTTTCATTATTATTTCTGCAATTTTATTGCAGTTTGGCTGCTCTTTTAATGCTCCGCTTAAAACCCTCTATTATGAAACCGCACCGTCTGCAACTCCTGAAAATTTAATTATCTTTCTCCGTGGCAGAGGTGGTGACAATAATGATTTTGCCGCGAATGGCCTTATTGATGATATAAAAAATCGTCAGCTACCTTATGATATTACTGCTCCAAATGCCCATTTTGGTTACTACTTTGGTGAAACTTTAGTTCCGCGTTTAAAAGCCGACATAATTGATCCCGCTAAGGCAAAAGGGTATAAAAAAATCTGGTTGGTAGGGTTTTCAATGGGGGGCCTTGGTTCGCTTATGTACACCAAAGAGCACCTTGAAGATATTGATGGTATCTGCATAATCTCACCATTTCTTGGTTATGATAGTATTCTCGATGAAATTTCAGCCGCAGGGGGGCTACATGCCTGGGAGCCCGGCGATTATTCTGAAGATGATTGGCAGCGAATGCTTTGGGATTGGTTGCAAGGGTACGCTAAAAATGAAAAACTATTACCACCAGTTTACCTTGGTTATGGTCGCGACGACTCTTATTCTTTGGCACATAAGCTGTTGGGAGAGGTTCTTCCTGTCGAACAGGTGTTTTCAATTCCTGGTGGGCACAAAGTTGAAGTTATGAAAAAGTTATGGTTCATCTTCTTGGATAAGGAGGTGTTGAGGTCGGGTGTATGATGTGAATTGATCGTGAGTGGTAAAC
>JADGED010000336.1 GCA_016744555.1 Desulfuromonadaceae bacterium | reverse complement strand
CTTCAATATCACCCTGAACATCGCCAACTACTTTGATATTAAAATTATCAACCAAAACTTTAGCAACATTTGGTGACAAGAAAGCTGGAAGTGTTGGCCCAAGACGAATACCTTTAACTCCTAAGGACAACAATGCTAACAATACGATTACCGCTTTCTGCTCATACCAAGCGATATCGTAAGAGATCGGCAAGTCGTTAATATCCTCTAGCCCGAAAACTTCTTTTAATTGCAGCGCAATGTAAGCCAAGGAATAAGAATCGTTACACTGACCGGCATCAAGTACCCGTGGGATACCACCGATATCACCAAGATCAAGCTTGTTGTAACGGAACTTTGCACAACCAGCGGTCAAAATAACGGTATCTTTCGGCAGCTCTTCAGCAACCTCGGTAAAGTAGTTACGGGTTTTGTGACGACCGTCGCAACCAGCCATAACCACAAAACGTTTTAGCGCACCGGATTTGACAGCATCAACGACCTTGTCTGCAAGAGCCATTACCTGAGCATGGGCAAAGCCACCGACTATTTCACCAGTTTCAATTTCGGTAGGAGATGAACAGGTTTTAGCTTGCGCAATTAAGGCAGAAAAATCCTTGCTACCACCTTCTTCACGATCACCAATATGAACAGCTCCAGGCCAACCTGCCATGCCGCTTGTGTAAATTCTATCTCTATAAGCGTCTTGTACTGGAGTGATACAGTTGGTAGTCATAAGGATAGGGCCATTAAAAGAGGAGAACTCTTTGTCTTGTGCCCACCAAGCGTTACCGTAGTTACCTACAAAGTTGTCATACTTTTTAAATGCAGGGTAATAGTTGGCTGGCAACATTTCACAGTGAGTGTAAACATCGACGCCGGTTCCTTCAGTTTGCTTAAGCAGTTCTTCCATATCTTTCAGATCGTGACCAGAGATTAGAATACCTGGGTTATTGCGCACGCCTAAATTGACTGAGGTGATTTCAGGGTTACCGTAAGTTGTGGTGTTAGCTTCGTCAAGCAGAGCCATTGCAGTTACTGCAACTTCGCCACACTTAAGAACCATACCGACCATTTCATCAACACTTAAATCATTGGTGGTAGAAACCAAAGCATCAGCCATGAACTCGTAAATTTCAGCTTTTTCAAAACCCAGCATAGCAGCGTGGTCAGTATATGCAGCCATACCTTTCAGGCCGTAAATTAGCAGTTCACGCAAGGAGCGCACATCTTCATTGGCCTGCGACAACACGCCAACTTCAGCCCCTTTAGCTACGAAATCTGACTCGGCTCCATTCCAATTAACAACATCGGCATCGCTGCTGTATCCGCACGCAGTCTTCAGACCGTTACGCTTAGAGATAGTTGCTTTAATCAATTCAACAAAGCGAGCATTATCAAAGTTTGCATTAGTAATAGTTGCAAACAAACCTTGAGCGATAAATAATCCTGTTTCATTATCGAGCGGTTTTTCACCTTTTGCCGCTACGGCAACAACCGACAAGCCTTTTAGTGCGTAGACCAGTAGATCTTGCAGTTGGGCGGTATCTTCCTTTTTGCCACAAACACCAACAACATTACAGCCGGTTCCTTTTGCAGCTTCTTGAC
>JADGED010000335.1 GCA_016744555.1 Desulfuromonadaceae bacterium | reverse complement strand
ATAGAGAAATAAGCATCGCTACCACCGATATGCTTCCAGTTAAAGAATGCACGCTCTACCCGAAGAGTATCACCAGAAGTTTTACCGCCATTAGTTCCGTCCATGGAGAATGCATCCCATGAATCAAAAACTTTTGAGCTAGTAGAATCACCCCAGTTTTTGTACATCAACAAACGACCAGAAAAGTTCATATTATCAGCAATATCTGCCTTCATACCCAAACGTAAACGAGTTGTGTATGCAAGATCATTGTTAATGTCTGAAGTTCTTGGTCCAGCTGACATGGCAAAAGGTTGTACGCCGGTGTAGCCAAGCATTGGTAAAAATGCAGCAGGGTTACCTAGCAACATTTTAGTCATAGCATTATAATCTTCAGCTGATGCATCGGCCATAGCAGTTGACATTGCGGCGTTACCCTCACTAGGGCTACCTGGAGTGAAAAAATACATTTGATAATACATCGGCTGCAGAGCCCCAAAAACCATTTCTCCATTTGAAATAGTTGTGGGATCCATGTCTAAGTCAGCATGAATATATGCAGCAGAACCTTGAATATGTTCAGTAAATTCACCAGCCATAAATGAAGCAGCAAACGCATCAAAATCAACCAAGATGCCTGGATTATAAGTAATGTCAGTGTAGTGAATAGAATCAACAGTGTTGCGCAAATCACCATAGAAACTGATACGATCCATTGTTGCCTTACGCTCTACCGGATCAAGGCGATCAGACATGTCATCTAATTCGTCCATAATGTCGGCAATTTGTGCCTGCAGCTCTTCAATTGTTGGCTGCGCCATAGCAAAGCTTGGTAGGACCAGCAATGCAGAAATGAGTAGTACGATAAATTTGTTCATTTAATTGTTACCTCCTATGTAACGGTATAAATGGTTTAACTTTTGGCTAATTATTTAACCACAAGTCTCTTCTGATGGAGCGTCTACAGCGTTATCAAACAAGTATTGATTAATATCTTTTTTATCTCTTTTTGATATTTCCTTAAAAGTGTTGCCTGGATGCTTACGCTTGGCCTTTCTAAAAAAACGATCCCATTGGCGCATAGTTTTTTCTTCTGCCTTGATCACTTCTGCCTCGCCACCTCTTTTATGGCATCCGGCACAAGATCGCTTGAGCAGATGTTTACCCTTACCAGCATTACCACCATCAACGGCAACAGCATTTGTTACGGTAAAAGCAGCTAGGATTATTCCAATAAGTAATAAGCTTTTTATATGCATCGACTATCTCCTCACATGTAGGTTTGCAACACAGATTTTAATGACCCTATTAGAGAGAGTCATCAAAAGCACCGGTGGTTAATAACACCAATTATTTTAATTTTCAAGACATATCAGCCCCATTTCTCGAATAAATTGTCTCATTTGGATCGACCAATTCTCCTTATAGTTTAGCAAAACAGTGTGCTTTGTCACTTAAACCAATAAAATCGGCCACTTACCACTTTCACCACCAGCTAAATATAACCAAACCGCACAACTAATATCTATAATAATCCGACTATTCATATACATTATTTATCTTTTTTCACCCCCCTGTATTACCCTGCCTTGCAGCTTGCAAAACATCATTTTACAGTGTTAC
>JADGED010000334.1 GCA_016744555.1 Desulfuromonadaceae bacterium | reverse complement strand
ATACAATGGAAGAAGACTTTTATCGACAGCGGTTACAGGATAACTTTGATTTGGACGTTGTAGTTCCTGAATCAAAAGATAGGGAGTACATACATCAAACCATTTTTAACGAACTTTGTCAGGGTAAGTTTTCAGCGGCAACAAAGGAAAACTATCTCGCAATTATCGATGGATTACGCACTCAAGGGGCCGAAGGGGTCATTCTGGGCTGCACTGAAATACCTCTACTAGTGCGCCAGCAGGATACCGACTTGCCTTTGTTTAATACTGCCGCATTGCATGCTCGGATTGCGTTGGATTATGCTTTGTCGGCTGATTAAAATTGTGGTTAGTGAAAAAAACGCTGCAGTAGCAGACCAATACCACCCCAGCATTTATAATAGTGCTGAGGCGGTATTGTCTTTAGCTTTGAGGCTTTGCAGCTAACAGATTAGAAGGTAATTGTAAGTGCAAGGCTACCCATGACTTCATCGTCGAGAACATCTTCAGCGTCGTTGCTAATTGGAGTTGACGCAATAATCGATGGGGTGATGGAAATTTGTTCGGTTACGGCATAATCTAGAGCCGCACTAAACTCGGCGTTATGGAGATCACTGTAATCATCGTTGTCAGCATAGCTGGCAAGTGCACCGAGGCTTAACGATAGATTCTCCGCCAAGTCGAATGAGTGGCCAATTGAAAAAGTGGTAAATGCATCACCATCGAATTGGTCATAATCGTAGTAAACCGTTAGTGTTGGTGCGAGGATGGTGTCTAGAGAAACTCCTGCATATACTTCACCAGTATCGTCGCCGTTTAGTGAGTAGAGAATATGGCCAACGCTGATGCCGACAATGTCGGCGACGGTAAAGCTGTAGTCGATAACAAAATCGGTTTCGTCCATTTCGGTATCTTCAATCTGGTAGTTACTCCAGTAGCTTAGGGTTAGCCCTTTAAAGGAGACATCCATTCCACCTTGCACTACTGAGTCGGCATTGCTTAGATCAAAACCACGCCAAAGGTACATACTGCTGTAATTAATATAGGCATCGCCTTCTACCTCAATTGTGGCAATTGCTGGAGTTGCCATAATTAGTAGGGCTAGGGCAATAAGTGCGTGAGTTAAAACCTTCATAGTTCTTGTTCCTTTCGAATTGTTCATTAAAAGTTTTTATTTGCTAAACTGCCGTCCCCCAATGGGTCGACAGTACTTGTGGCAGTGTGTAGTTGTGCCGAAAACAAAAAAGGCGCACCTTCTCCACTTAGGGAGTTAGGAGCGCCTTTGCTCATTACAAAAATAAATTGCGGGCTTTATTTTAGTTTCTTAGTTTGCTGCTTACTTCGATCATGTAAAGCATTCTTTGTGCCAAAAAACATTTTGCCGTTTATAGGTAGATTTTTGGTAACTACAGGTAGGGAGGTGTCTTTTTTTTATGCAGAAAATACCATTTGTGAGAAAAAAATAAGCATTTACCTTTTAAGCGTCCATGAAAGCGCTAAAAAATGGTAAGGGTTATTGGCTTGCAAAAACTTGTTTAATTGCTAACGCAGCTTGGTTGCGAAGGGTTTTCATAGAGTTTAGTTGTTCGCGATCGAGTTGCTCTCCAGCTTTTTCGTGACCACCATAAATTATGCCGATCT
>JADGED010000333.1 GCA_016744555.1 Desulfuromonadaceae bacterium | reverse complement strand
GGGTTACTACGTATTGCTTAGTGCGAATAATGTGAGTTCCTGTTTCTACGTCTCGACTTTCTGCAACCATGGTCATGCTGTCAATTGTTGCAGAATGGGCTTCACCCATATCTTCGAGAAAACGTTTGCGTTCGATGTAGTGGAGGACGGCAAAAAATAGTGAAATGAAAAAGAACAACAATGAAAATGATGTAAGGAAGTAACCCAGCGAAATATAGCATCCCCAGCGCAATGCGATTAAGGTGACTATTATTGAAATTGTAGTGCAACCCAGATATAGCCCCCAGGAAATGAGGTAGTGGCGTTTTAAAACTAGCCAAGTGACTATCAGTGAAAGTAAGGCCGAGAAAAGTAGGGCAAATAGCTTGGTTATTTCAGGTTGATATATACCTTTGCCGTGGAGAAGGTTTTCAATCAAAGACGCATTAGCAAAAACGCCTGGAAGGGTTTTACCGCTCGAGGTGGTGTAGTTATCATAAAGACCTGCTGCAGAGGCGCCAATTAGCACCATCTTGCCAGTAAATAAACTTTTTTGGCGCTCCATTAGCTATCAAAGTAGATGCTGAAATTCTATTAAAAGACTGTTTTTCGTATAAATGGTTAAGGATTTCCCCACGCTGGTTGACGGTTATAATTTTGTCCATAAAGTTGATATCAACCGTGCTTAAGATTTTATTTGCAAGGTTGATTTGAATGTCTGGATCAACCTGCGCCAGCATAGCCAGTGCAAGGTTTGGAAGGATCTGCTGTTGATGGCGAATTATCAATGGTTGTCGCCGCAAAACACCATCACTATCGACTGCTGCATTTATAAAACCAAAACCATGTGCCGATTGTTGCAGTATTGGGATGTTGCATAGTAGTGAATTACTTGTTGAAACTTTTAGACTGTCGGGAACCGGTAATGGCAACAGGTGTAAGTTAGGGCAGCTAGTAGTATTGGCATCTTTAGTTGCAAACATTGGTAACACTGTTGGTCCGCTGGCTAAGACCTCAGCAAAAATAAGATCGTGATCTTGCAAGCTGGGTGGGAAACCTTCTACGGTGATATCAAGGCCCAAAAGTTTTTTGTAGAACGATTTTAATTGTAATGGCGAGGTTCGATCTGTTTCGGGAAAGAAAATATCAAAGCCAACTGCGGCAGGCTTCTGTATTAAAATTTCTTGTAGGACTTTTGCCAAAACAATGCGTGGCCACGGCCACTGACCTAGATTCTGGAGGCTTTGTTCGTCAATTTCAACAACAACAGTAGAGCTTGATTCTGCCTCTATGGTAGTTGAAACTGATTTTGACACTATATCAAAGAAGCGGAAGTCAAAAAAAGGGAGCACGCCACTAACATAGAGTAGTAGGTGGAGCGAGAAGATAGCCGCAAGTATTGAGGTTAGACCTATAACACGCTTCATTTAGCGGATCAAAATTTCAACTCGACGGTTTTGTGGCTCGGCTGCACCATCAGCGGTTGGGATCAGCGGGTCTTCTTCACCGTAAGATTCGACCTCCGTATTTTTAAGGTCAATTTTCCCTTGTTTTAGCCAGTTGTAGACCGCTTGCGCACGCTCAAGGGACAGTTTTATATTGTAATCACTGGCACCAATTTTATCTGTATGGCCAATTATATTTAAATCACATGGGGAA
>JADGED010000332.1 GCA_016744555.1 Desulfuromonadaceae bacterium | reverse complement strand
ATGGTAGTTACACCTGGCATTATCTTGTCATTAAAAATACCTAGTGCCATAGCCATTTGGTCACCACTTGCAGGACCAATAGTATGACCGACAAAAGCTTTTGGCGCAGCTACTGGCCAACTGTTAATATTAAAACTTGTTGCAATACGGTCATAAATTAATGATTCTGTAACACGGTTTTGTGGTGTACTTGACCCATGGGCTAAAATAAAGCTACGTTGTTGTAATGATTCTTTACCTAGAATATTTTGTGCTAATGCCACTGATTTTGCCATAGTAATATAGTTACCAGGGCCAGGAGCAGTAATCGACTTTTTATAGCCATCAGCGTTAACGAATACATCAGCTACAGACGCCATTACTTTAGCTCCCATTTCAAGGGCAAGTGCATCATCCATCAGCACAACAAACTGTGCTCCTTCACCAATAGTGAAACCGCAGTTTTTACCAAACGGACGGCTAGTTCTTCGATGATTGGCTTTATCGCTACTATCTAGCTTCTTCAATCCTTCTTCATTAGCTAGAGCGCTCATATTGCCAAAGCCTTCAATTACTTCTGGGGTAATAGGCGCTTCAGCACTACCAACAACAGCAACACGAATTCTCCCTGCCTGCATATCTTGAACGGCAGATCTTAAGTTATAGAGAAATGTTGCACAGGCACCAGAAGAAGAGAACGTTGTGCCAACATTGCCAGTTACATAAGCGTTAATAAAGTCAGTTGACATGGTGTTCAATCCCAACGCCAGCTGTTTTGTACTCACCCTTGCACCAGACAAACGACTTTTTAATAAACCACCGAGACCTTCTTGTTGCATTTGTCCAACAACAGAAGCGGAATAAGTACCGACTTGATCAGGGCTGATCTTATCCAGAATGGCATCCCACTCAATGCCTGTTGAGCGAATCGCATCGGTAGCTGCGAAAATAGTTGCTTGTAAACCGCGAGGTTGATAACGACTATTATAGAGTGCTCCAGGATCAAAGCCTGATGGCATTTGGCCTGCAGCTTTTATAGGATTGTCTCGATATGCATCATGAGAAATGGTTAAGTGTTCTGGGATTTCAACATTAACTTTCCCCTCACCAATATCGGTAACCTGCCACGCATGTGGTAGAGGGTGCGGCAATTCTTTAGCACGTAATTCAAAACAAATATTTTTATCAATAGGACGAACATGCATTTTTTGATGCCAATGCGTTGCATCAACATCAAAATGATTCTTTTCTATTTTACGAATTAAAGTACCATCAAGAATTTGTTGGCCAAATGTTGCTTCTATTTCATTTGCTGCAACAACATTTCCTTGTTGATCGACTAATTGGCCATCATGTAAAGAAACTAACTTCATTAGGCTAGCTAAACCAATAAATGTTTCTTCTCGTGCTTCTGCGTTAATCTTATCAATTACAATACGGCGAAAACCTTGATGAAACGATGTACGGCCAGAGGCGTTAATACCGCCCATGCCAATAACTACAGGTAATGATGTCATTTAAATAACCTAATATAACGATGAATAATCAATTTAATATAGATAGTTTATAGTTAAGAAAAACAAAATAATAAGCCAATACAGCCACAAAATATGCCATAATGGCCAAAATAGTCTTATAAAGATAAATTCATGCCAATACACAAAAAAAGAGTCC
>JADGED010000331.1 GCA_016744555.1 Desulfuromonadaceae bacterium | reverse complement strand
GATATATCCTGTATAGTCGCCACGAATCTAATTGTCCCTAGTTTAAATAGTGCGGAGGAGTTCATGGCAAAACCTGAAAATCAATACTTTGTGGTTGTAGCGCCGGGATTTGAACAAATATGTGCGCAAGAATTGTCTGCGATGGGGATTGAACCACGGAATATTGAACGGGGTGGGGTGAAGTTTTCCGGTGGTTTGGCAGAACTTTATCGAGCAAACTTATGGCTACGAAGTGCTGGACGTATTATGGTTCGTTTAGGTGAGGTTTCTGCTAGCGATTTTCCGGCACTGTTTCAACGTTTGTCAAAATTACCATGGGGTCGTTTTGTAAAGCCTGGGACTGTTTGTGATATTCGCGTTGCGAGTCATAGATCAAGGTTAAATCATACTGGACGAATAGCTGAGGTATGTCGAGACGCAATCGAGAGAGTGCTGGGGGCTAAAAGTGGCGTCGATGAGCCGGTACAAAAAATCTATATTAGGTTTGAAGATGATCGCTGCCAAGTCTCTGTCGATAGTTCTGGGGAGCATTTGCATCGGCGTGGGTACCGTCAAGCTGTAGGCGCTGCACCGTTGCGTGAAACTATTGCTGCTGGTTGCTTGCTTGCGTGTAATTATGACGGTTCCAAGCCACTGATAGATATGATGACTGGGTCGGGGACTATCGCAATTGAGGCGGCATTAATAGCGCTACGTCGGGCGCCAGGAAAAGAACGAAATTTCGCTTTTATGCATTGGCCTAAGTTTCGTCCCGGTTTATGGCAGCAAATGCTAACAGAGGCAGGGCGACAAGAAGTTACAGAGGGGATTGCCCCAATTTTGGCCATTGATAACAATCCGAAAGCAATTTCTGCCGCTACGAGTAATATTGAAAGTCTTGGTTTAGGCGAGATGGTTCAAGTCTCGTGTCGTAACTTGCAGGAGTTAAAGGCTAAAGAGGGATCTGGGTTGCTGATTTGTAATCCACCATATGGTGAACGATTAGGTAAGAATGCTAGTTTGAAATCTTTGTATCACGATTTAGGTAAAAGCTACGGAGCTACCTTTGCCGATTGGCATGGGGCAATGATTTGTCCAGATTCGCCATTAGTTAAAGCCACTGGTATCTCTTTTTCCCCAGTTTTTAATTTCTCAAATGGCGGAATTAAGGTCGCGTTGTTGAAAAAGGACATGTCGGAATAAGTTTGCTTGTTGTTTCTTGAAAAGCAAAAAAACTTGACTTGTGAGGGCGCTGACGGTATAAATCCCGCTCTTGTGAAGGTTTCTTCGCAAAGAATAGTAGAGAAAGCGGGGTGATTGTCAGTGGAAATCACTGTTATTGATGGTAACGTCGAAAAAGCGATTAAAGTTCTCAAGCGTAAATTGCAGCAAGAGGGTTTGTTCCGTGAAATGAAGCAACGTAAATTTTACGAGAAGCCAAGTATCAAGCGTAAGCGTAAAGAGAAAGAAGCCCAGCGCCGTTTGCGTAAGAAAATGCGTGCAATGAAGCGTTTTAACTAATTTTTAGTTATTACAATTAAAAAACCGCCCTTTATCCAAGGGGCGGTTTTTTTTATTTATAATTGTTGTTGAGTTATCTATAATTATTGATGCTTAAGCTATAATTAGTCTTTTAAGAAGACATGTAGGTTTAATTGATTAGAAGTATAATTT
>JADGED010000330.1:281-1676 GCA_016744555.1 Desulfuromonadaceae bacterium | reverse complement strand
GTTTTTAGGTGCTATCTCGTCCCGCAATTCCGCCGGTACTTGTTGTCGCCGCCAGCGATTACGTAAGGCCACAGCAACTGCACGTTTGGCATCATTTTGGCCGATAATATAACGATCGAGTTCAGAAACTATCTCTCTGGGGGTGAAATTGTTCACTTGATAACCTCAACAGAAATTTTGTCATTGGTATAGATGCAAATGTCGGCAGCAATCTGGATGGATTCGGTGACGATTTTTTCGGCATCGAGGTCAGAATGAGCTACCATTGCCCGAGCTGCAGCGAGGGCAAAACTGCCACCGGAGCCAATTGCCGCAACGTTATCATCTGGTTCGATAACATCGCCGGCGCCAGAAATTACCAGACTGATATCTTTATCAGCAACTATCAGTAATGCTTCGAGACGGCGCAGAACTTTGTCGCTGCGCCAATCTTTGGCTAGCGCAACCGCTGCACGAGATAAATTGCCGTGAAATTCCTGTAGTTTAGCTTCAAACTTTTCAAATAGTGTAAAAGCATCGGCTGTGCTCCCCGCAAAACCAGCGAGAACTTCGTCTTGATAGAGGCGGCGAATCTTTCTTGCCCCGTGTTTCATCACGGTATTGCCGAGGCTTACTTGCCCATCTCCAGCAAGAGCTACTTGTGAATTGTGGCGAACACAACAGATTGTAGTGCCTTTGAACATGTTATTTCCTTGGCTAAAAATGAAATTATTTCAGCATAATCACAAATGACAATAAATAACACAAAGATAGGCGTAGAATAAAGGTCTAAAGCAAGATTATGGCGCAATTAGTGTGGAGTGTTTAGCGATGGAGGGGAAATGTAATTGTTGCGGTAGTGCCTACTTGGGGGACACTTTCGATTTGTAGCTGACCGCCCATACTACGGATGAAATCGCGAGCGTAGTATAGACCCAGACCAAAGCCTCTGACTTGGCCAGTATGCTCAGGGTCAACCTGATAAAATTTGTTAAAAATTTTTGTCAGTTCTGCCTTACTGATCCCCACACCAGTATCGGCAATAATTATTCTAACATTGGTATCATCAACTTCACCGCTAACTGTTACCGAATCACCGCTCTGGGAAAATTTGATCGCATTGTCAATCAGGGCTCGGACCGCAAAATTAATCCGTTGCGAGCTTAGTAGTAGTGGGCAAGGAGCAAGGGGAGGTTTTATGCAATTTGTCAGGGTTACTTGGCGATTTTGCGCAGTAATCTGCATGGTTCCAATAACTCGATCGGTAATCAAGCCTAATTCGATTGGTTCGAGTTGGATGTCCTCTTTTTGTAAGGCTACCTCACTAAAATAGAGGAGGTCCTGAATGAGCTGCTCCAGATGGACGGTTTCTGCCTGAACCAGAGTTAGCATTTGTTTGAAATCTTCGTCGTTGGG
>JADGED010000330.1:0-271 GCA_016744555.1 Desulfuromonadaceae bacterium | reverse complement strand
TGCCGTAGTTGGAGTTTTTAACTTGTGGGAGATTAAACCTAAAAAATCGTTTTTAAGTTTGTCTATTTGTTTTAAATCGGCCAGTTCTCGCCGGATTTTTAATTTTTCAGATACTTTTTCAACGGTGGTGCTTAGTTGTAAAATGTTGATTGGCTTGTTGATGAAATCGTCGGCAACAGCTTTTATCGCTTTAAGGATTAGTTGACTATCAGAGTAGGCAGTCATTAGGATAACGGCGAGGTCTGGACGGTTTTCTTTGATGGCTTGCAAT
>JADGED010000032.1:13163-16408 GCA_016744555.1 Desulfuromonadaceae bacterium | reverse complement strand
GTTTTATATCACACTAGATTATATCACTGCAAGTTCAATCAACGAATTTCTGCACCCAACTGCTTACAAAGAGTACGTATAACTTTATCGTGTGACTTACTAACTTCAGATTCTGTTAAAGTCTTATTCAAATCACGATACTTAATCCTAATAGCCAAACTCTTTTTCCCAACGGGTACACCTTTACCTGTGTAAAGGTCAAATATTGTTGCACTTTCAATAAGTTTATTTTTTCCGCCATTAATAACTGCCATAACTTGATCGGCAGCAATTTCATCATCTAACAACAATGCACTATCTCTAGTCACATCTGGAAAACGAGAAAGTGGTTTAAATTTAGCAAACTCACCAGCCGCCACTATAATTGCTTCGATATCAAGTTCAAACAAATAAACTGACTGATCAATTGAGTAATTATTTAAAGCTTCTGGGTGCACCTCACCAAGGCATCCGATCACCTGTTTGCCTAATTTCAAACTACAAGACTTACCAGGATGGAGGTATGGCTGGGTAATACTACTATCAAATTTAACTTTATCTACATTCACTTTAACGAGTAATTCTTCAACCACTCCTTTAAGGTCATAAAAATCTAAAGCAGCGACATCTTGCGACCACCCCTCCGGTTCTCTATTTCCTGTCATCACCGCAGTCAAAGACAGTTTTTCGATGCATTGGTCACTATCTTCTTGTGGCAAAAATACCGGGCGAAGTTCAAACATGTTCAAATCGGTACTACGATAATTCAAATTATGCGATACCGTTTCCAATAAACTCGGAACCAAACTAGTACGCATAACAGACTGATCTTCTGACAACGGGTTTAGCACTTTTACCTGGGATGACCGGCAATCAGAAACTTGGATACCAATCTTCTGAACACTATCGGCGGCAACAAATGAATAGTTCATTGCTTCTGAAAACCCTGCTGTAACCATTGCTTGACGAATATTTTTTTGTAACACTTGCCGAACAGGAGGCATTTTACCTTCAACAGTACCCACTGGCATGGAAACAGGAATCTGGTCGTAACCATACAATCTGGCAACTTCTTCAATCAGATCAACCTCGCGCTCCAAATCTGGTCGAAAACTCGGAATATCAACCTGCAAACTATCAGCGCAACTACCAGCTTTAACTTGTAGACCAATTGACTCTAGCATCGCCTTAATAGCAGAATAATCAATATTAATGGCGAGCAAACGATGAACCTTTGCAACACTCAGTTCTAATGACACTGGGGTTAATTGCTGCGGATAATTATCAATTATCCCTGCAAGTACTTCACCATCAGCTAATTCAGCAATCAAACTAGCGGCACGGTTAAGAGAAACCGGAACCATATCTATATCAGCACCACGTTCAAAACGATGCGAAGCTTCAGTGTGAAGACCATGCTTCTTACTACTGCGCCTGATCATTGTTGGTTTAAAATAGGCAGCTTCCAATAAAATAGTATCGGTATCATCTTTAACTTCAGAATCAAGGCCACCCATAACTCCAGCCATAGCAACAGATCTATCACCATCACAAATCATTAAATCTGCACTAGTAAGTGTATGTTCAGCGCCATCAAGGGTAACAAACTTCTCCCCTTCTTGTGCTGACTTAACGACAATCTTGCCACCAGCTAAATCACTAAAATCAAATGCATGTAGTGGATGACCAAGCTCCAACATTACATAATTGGTAACATCGACAACATTATTGATTGAGCGCATGCCAACAGTTTCCAAGCGTCGTACCAACCAATCTGGCGAAGGTCCAATCTTAACCCCTTTGATCATCCTAGCAGCATATCGCGGACAACCTTCTGGGTTCTCAATTTCCACTATCGCTTGCTGCGCAATACCATCGACACATTCAGTAATTTGTGGAGCAGGAACATTTAGCTGTTTGGCGCTAAAAGCAGCAACCTCCCTTGCAACCCCTACAACACTAAGGCAATCAGGGCGATTTGGGGTCAAATCTAGTTCAATTTGAAAATCTTTTAAACCCAGTGCGGTAAATACTGGTGTACCTAAAGCTAAATGGCTAGGAAGAATCATGATACCAGCCGATTCTTCAGCTAAAGCTAATTCTTTTTCAGAACAAAGCATGCCAAATGATGCTTCACCACGAATCTTCGATTTTTTTATTTTAAAATCACCCGGCAAAACTGCTCCAGGTTGTGCTAATGCAATTAAGTCACCAGTCTTATGGTTAGTAGCACCGCACACAACCTGCACGACCTCTGTGCCTGTATTAACCTGACAAACGGTAAGGCGATCAGCATTGGGGTGTTGCTCAACACCGTCCAAGCGGGCAACAATAACAGCATCTAGATCAGCGCCAATGGCCACCAAGGCATCAACCTCTAGACCTGCCATAGTTAATCGATCACAAAGTTCCTGTGGCGCAGATTCAAAATCTACAAATTCTTTCAACCAGTTATAGGTTACTATCATTGGTCAGCATCCTCAGCTAATATCAGAACTGCTTTAGAAAGCGCAGATCATTTTCAAAAAATAGACGTAAATCATTAACACCATACTTCAGCATGGCTAGCCGTTCCAGCCCCATACCAAAAGCAAAACCGTTGAATTTTTCGGTATCATATTTAACCGAAGCAAAAACAGCTGGATCAATCATGCCACAACCAAGGATCTCCAACCAACCGGTCTTACTACAAACACGACAACCTTCACCATTGCAAATAACACATTCGATATCTACTTCAGCACTAGGTTCGGTAAATGGAAAAAACGAAGGGCGGAATCGAATTTTAAAACCAGATCCAAAAAACTCGTTAAGGAAATGAACAAGCACCCCTTTTAAATCAGCAAAAGTGACCTGCTCATCAACTAAAAACCCTTCAATTTGATGAAACATTGGACTATGGGTCAAATCTGAATCACGCCGATATACTGTCCCCGGGGCAATAATTCTAAGCGGTGGTGGTTGCTTCATCATAGTTCTAATCTGAACTGGTGATGTATGAGTCCTAAGAACTCTTTCATCACCAATATAAAATGTGTCTTGCATGTCGCGAGCAGGGTGATCTTTGGGAATATTTAAAGCTTCAAAATTATAAAAATCTTGTTCAATTTCCGGACCTTGAGCTACATCAAAACCCAAACGATTAAATATTTCAACGACCTCGTCACTTACTAGCGTCACGGGGTGTAAGCTACCACTTACAGTTTTTCGACCGGGCAAGGTTACATCAATTTTTTCACTAGCGAGCTTATCTGCAATACCTTGTT
>JADGED010000032.1:0-13153 GCA_016744555.1 Desulfuromonadaceae bacterium | reverse complement strand
CCTTGTTGCTGTAGTTCAACCTGCCGACTATCAAAAGACGCTTCAAATTCTTTTTTTAAATTATTAACCAAACTACCAACGACTGGGCGTTCTTGCGCTGTAAGATCACGCATTCCCTTCATTACTTCGGTTAAAGAACCTTTTTTACCAAGGATGTCAACACGAACATCTTGTAAAGCTTTTAGATCACCAGCCTGCTGTAATGCCGACAAAGCATCTTTCTGTAATTGTTGCAAACGCTCTTTCATAGGATAAATCCGTTAGCAAAAGATCTAATCACAAAATATAAACTGATTAACTTGTATAATCATCATGGTTAATTTTCTGGAGTTAAAAACTGCCACCGGAAGAAAAACACCTTGATTAAGTATTACAGCTTACCCGAAAACAAAAAAAGGGAGATGAAGTTCTATAACTTCACCTCCCAAAACTGACTACATAAATCCTACTGCAATTTTGCCTTAGCGGCATCAACTACAACAGTGAATCCTGCTGGGTCATTCACAGCCAAATCTGCCATAATTTTACGATCCAAACCTACTTCTGCCAGTTTTAGACCATGAATCAAGCGGCTATAAGAAAGACCATTAATCCGAGCAGCTGCATTGATTCGTGCAATCCAAAGAGCACGGAAATCACGCTTCTTTACCTTGCGGTCACGATAAGCGTAATTGAGGGCACGATCAACGGCCTCTGTTGCTGAGCGGAATAACTTACTTCTGGCACCACGGTACCCTTTTGCAAGCTTTAAAACTTTGTTACGACGTCGTCTGGCTTTAAAGCCTCTTTTTGCTCTTGGCATCTCACTTGCTCCTTCGTGTAAAATTGTTTTTGCGACTTAGGCCGCGACCAGATCTGCAGGGGGAGATTGTCCCCACAGTTCATAGCTATACTGCCATAATGGCAGTAAATCTAATTAAAGATAAGGAATCAACTTTGAAATGTTTTTGCTATCAGCACTATCTACAATTACTGATTGACGCAAATCACGCTTACGCTTAGTCGATTTCTTGGTAAGAATATGGCTGGTAAAGGCTTTATTACGTCTAATTTTACCAGTGCCAGTCTTACGGAAACGCTTAGCAGCACCACGGTTGGTTTTAATCTTTGGCATTGTTTTCTCCTGTTACTTTGTTTATTTATTTGCAATTACAAATATTAAATATTTATTTTTTCAATGGACCGACCATCATGGTCATGAAACGTCCCATTTTGTTTGGCTGTGATTCAACTTGACCGATATCTTTAAGCGCTTCGACCGCTTTGGTTAGTTGCATAGTCCCCTGTTCAGGGTGAGCATTTTCTCGGCCACGGAACATGATCGTCAATTTAACCTTGTTTCCTTCTTCAAGAAAACGGCGAGCATGTTTAATTTTAAACTGAAAATCGTGATCGTCAGTTTTAGGCCGCATCTTTACTTCTTTTATTTCGACCCGAACCTGCTTTTTCTTAGCTTCAGAAGCCCGCTTAGCCTGCTGGTATTTATACTTACCATAATCCATAACCCGACATACTGGTGGGTCGGCCTGCGGTGATACTTCAACTAGGTCAAGACCTTGCCCTTCAGCTAACGCCAACGCCTCAGTGGTGACCAAAACACCCATTTGCTCACCATCATTATTTATAACTCGTACCTGCCGGGCACGAATTTCATCATTAATGTTCGTTTCCTTAGCTATGACGACGCTCCTTTGTGTTCCTCAACCTGTCAGCAATAACCCATAACGGGACAAATAACAAATTATTTATAATTCAAACTATCAGTTTTAACCATATTGATAAAGTCATCAACTCCGACAGCATCCAAGTTATTGCCATCACGATAACGAGGAGCAACGGTTTTATTTTCTACTTCGCGATCACCAATTACTAACATATAAGGAATCTTAGCAAGTTGTGCTTCACGAATCTTAAAACCAAGCTTTTCATTACGGACATCTAGCTCAACTCGGATGCCAGCTTCACGCAATTGCTCAAAAACTTCTTGCGCATACTCAGCCTGATTATCTGTAACATTCAGAACAATCGCCTGAACCGGCGATAGCCAGAGCGGAAAGTTGCCTGCGTAGTGTTCGATCAATACTCCAATAAAACGCTCTATCGAACCAACAATAACCCGATGCAGCATAACTGGTCGATGTTTTTCACCATCAGCACCGACATAAGTTAAGTCAAAACGCTCAGGCAGAGTAAAATCGCACTGAATTGTAGCACACTGCCACTCTCTGTCAAGCGCATCCTTAAGTTTAACATCTATCTTTGGCCCATAAAAAGCGCCATCGCCCTCATTGAGCTCATAGGCCTGACCACTATCGTCTAATGCACTCTTTAGAGCAGAAGTTGCTTGCTCCCAATCTGCATCACTGCCAATAGATTTTTCCGGACGAGTCGAAAGCTCCATGACGTATTCAAAGCCAAAGATACCAGCAACATCCTGGACAAACTTCATGACACCTTTAACTTCAGCATCAATTTGACTTGGCTGGCAAATGATATGCGCATCGTCTTGAGTAAAACCGCGAACTCGTAGCAAACCATGCAAAACGCCAGACTTTTCGTGACGATATACCGTTCCAAGTTCAAAATAACGAATTGGAAGATTGCGATAAGAACGTGGTTTAGACTTGTAAATCAACATATGTGCCAAACAGTTCATAGGCTTGATGCCATAACCCTGCTCATCAACTTCAGTGAAATACATGTTTTCACGGTAATTCTCGTAATGGCCTGACATCTTCCACAAATCAGTCTTCAAGATTTGCGGGCCAACTACTATTTCGTAACCACGCTTAAGATGTTCTTTACGCTCAAAATCTTCAATGATTGTTCTAAGCATAGCCCCTTTGGGGTGCCATAGAACCAACCCATTACCTGCATCTTCACTAAAAGAGAATAGATCCATCTCTTTACCGAGGCGACGATGATCGCGCTTACGTGCCTCTTCAAGGTGATGCAGGTGTGCTTTAAGTTCTTTTTTATTTACAAACGCCGTTGCATAAATTCTTTGCAACATAGCTTTATTTTCATCACCACGCCAATACGCACCAGCAAGGCTAGTCAATTTAAATACTTTAAGCATGCCTGTTCTAGGTACGTGAGGTCCACGACAAAGATCAACAAAGTCTCCTTGGCGATACAATGAAACTGTTTCAGCGTCAAGATCTTCGATCAATTCAACCTTATATTCTTCACCCATACCACGGAAGAGATCTATAGCATCAGCACGACTCATCACTTCACGCACAACCTGCTGATCAGCCTTAGCCAACTCTTTCATCTTAGCTTCTATAATTGGAAAGTCTTCGGGTACAAACTTTTTGCTATCACTATAGAAGTCGTAGTAGAAACCGTTCTTTATTGCTGGACCAATGGTTACCTGTACTTCATCACCATAAAGTGACTTAACCGCCTGAGCCATAAGGTGGGCACATGAATGTCTTACTATCTCTAATGCTTCTGGAGAATTTTGAGTAATAAGGGCAAGGGTGCCTGATGTAGACAATGGCAAAGTAATGTCGACCATTTCGCCCTCAAAACGAGCTGCAATAGATTGACGTGCCAACCCCTCACCAATAGTAAGGGCTATGTCATAGGGAGTAGTGCCAGGCTCAACAGATTTTACTGAGCCATCGGGAAGTTCTATCTGTAATAATGCCACAATATCCACCTCAAACAAAAAGAGGCATCTTACCGATGCCCCAAACCAAACAATTAATATTCAGTTAAGTTGCAGATTAATTGGTAGGCACGGGCGGGATTGAACCGCCGACCCCTTCCGTGTCAGGGAAGTGCTCTCCCACTGAGCTACGTGCCTATAACTAACCGCGGCTTTTTGTAGCAAAACAACTTAAACACTGTCAAGCCATTTTATTTCGATTTTATAATTAAAACCGATTTTGCCTAAAAAGCTGCAATAAAACTCACAGTTTAAAACAATTATACTGGATCTGCCTCAACTCGGATAAGACAGGTCGGTTGCAAAACTACATCAAGTTTTTCTATTTCAACTAGAGCAGCGGAGATATCTGCCTCTTTCGCAGCGTGGGTCATCAATACGATTGAAACCGAATCAACCTCACGCTCTTCTGGCTGCAACATAGACTGAATGCTAATATTATGACTACCAAGGCAACCGGCAATTTTAGCCAACACACTGGTTTGATCAGCAGTGGTAAAACGTAAGTAATAGTGGCTAACGACATCGTTCATTGCCTTAATCGGCAAAGACCTAATCTGATCTTCACAGTATCCCATAATCGGCATCCGCTGCTTAGCACCGGAGACAATATCACGGCCTATGGCAATCACATCACCCATTACAGCACTAGCAGTTGCATCCATGCCAGCCCCACTACCGTACAGCAGAGTTGGACCACAAAAATCCCCTACCAGACGCACGGCGTTAAAAACTCCGTTAATATCCGCCAGTTGATAGTTTTTAGAAATCATCGTTGGATGAACACGAACTTCAATCTGGTCACCATGATTTTTACCAATAGCCAAAAGTTTGATTTTATAGCCCATTTGCTCAGCAAATTCGATATCAATTGCCGAAATCTTGGTTATCCCTTCAACATAAACCTGTTCAAAATCTACCTTAGTACCAAAACAAAGAGCAGAAAGCAGGGCAATCTTGTGGGCGGTATCAATCCCCTCAATATCGAAAGTTGGATCCGCCTCTGCGTAGCCTAATTCTTGCGCTTCCTGCAATACTGGGGCGAAATCACTCCCCTCTTCGGTCATCTTAGTTAAAATAAAGTTACATGTACCGTTCAAAATACCAAAAACAGAACTAAACTCATTGCTACAAAGATTTTCTTTAATCGAAGAGATAATAGGGATACCACCACCGACGGCTGCTTCAAACATTACCGACACACTGTGCTTATTAGCTGCAGCAATTATCTCCTGGCCATGAACTGCCATCAAAGCTTTGTTAGCAGTAACAATATGCTTACCGTTTTCTATCGCTTTAAGAATAAAACTTTTGGCTGGTTCATAACCACCTATAAGCTCAATTACTACATCGATTTCAGGATTACTGATAACATCTTCAACGTTAGAGGTTAACGTATCAGCACCTAATTGAACACCACGATCGGTCTCTATATCAAGATCAGCAATCTTAGCTAATTCAAGCTTGCTACCGAGCCTTTGGCTAATTATTGAGCTGTTTTTCTGAAAATTCCTAACAACGCCGGTACCGATAGTCCCAAAACCAAGTAGACCAACTTTAATTGTACTCATAATATCCTCAGTAAATTATATTTATATTTGCTATTTTTTACGGTCAGAATTTTTCGCAATCTTATCCAAGATACCATTGATAAATGCAGGCGACTCTTTAGTGCCATAACGCTTTGCAACCTCTACTGCCTCATCAATTACAACCGGAACCGGGACATCTGGACGATACAGAAGTTCATAAGAACCAATCCGCAAAATAGATAAATCCACAACTGTCATCCTTGACAATGACCAGTTTTTAGCTGAATCTGCTAGTTGTTTATCTATGACCGACCTAAACTCAACAACACCATCAACAATTGCCTCAGCGTACAAACGTGATGCAGTTGTTAATGGAACACTAATATCTTCTAGTGGTTCACCTAAAGCATCATCGGCAAACCGAAAACTGTTCCAAAACGTAGACAGCGATTGTGTTGGTTCCGCTTGACCATTATCAAGCTGTAGAGCAAACAACATTTTTAGTGCATATTCACGACCTATGCGACGGTTATTCGGCATCTCTACTTGACCTCGCCCAACAAATTAACCATCTCAATAGCGCTCATAGCTGCTTCAACACCCTTATTTCCAGCTTTGGTTCCAGCTCTTTCAATTGCCTGTTCAACGGAATCTACGGTTAAAACTCCAAAAGCAATAGGGATACCAGATTGCAACGAAACTGAAGCAATCCCTTTAGTAACTTCAGCACTAACATATTCAAAGTGAGGGGTACCACCACGGATAACAGCACCAAGGCAGATAATGGCATCGTAATTGTTAGTACTAGCCATTTTTTGCGCTACTAATGGTATTTCAAAAGCGCCCGGAGCTTTAACAACGGTTACTTCCTTATCAGAACCATGCCTTACTAAAGTATCTAATGCACCCTCTAATAAACGATCAGAAATAAAACTATTAAAACGGCTCACAATAACGCCAAAACGAAACCCTTTAGCGGTAAAGTTTCCTTCAATTATTTTAGTCATCATAATCTCCTAAAGATTTTCCAGAATATGGCCCATTTTTTCACGCTTAGTGGTTAAATACTTTATATTATCTTTCTTTGCATCCATTTCAATGGATACACGTTCGACAATTTCTAAGCCATAGCCTTCGAGACCAATAACTTTTTTTGGATTATTGGTCATTAAGCGTAATTTTTCAATTCCAAGATCAGCCAAAATTTGTGCTCCCAAGCCATAATCCCTTAAGTCGGCTTTAAAGCCCAATGAATGGTTTGCTTCAACCGTATCTTGCCCTTGATCCTGTAGAGCATATGCTTTAATTTTATTGACTAATCCAATACCACGCCCCTCTTGACGCATATACAGAACAACCCCCGAACCCTCAGCCTCAATCTGTGCCATTGCAGCATGTAATTGATCACCACAATCGCAGCGCTTAGAACCAAATACATCCCCCGTCAAACACTCAGAGTGAACCCTGACAAGAACGGATTCAGCAGTATCTAGATCGCCCTTAACTAAAGCGATATGTTGTGCAGAATCTACATCATTTTCATAGACTATAGCTTTAAAGTCACCACCAAATGGTGTTGGTATTACTGTTTCTGCTGCTCGCTTAACTAGCGACTCTTTACACATCCGGTAAGCAACGATATCTGCTACAGAAATAATTTTTAAATCGTGCTTCTCGGCAAATATTTCTAATTGCGGCATTCTTGCCATGGTTCCATCTTCATTCATGACTTCACAAATCACACCAGCTGGCTTTAGCCCAGCCAACCTTGCGAGGTCTACAGAACCTTCAGTTTGCCCTGTACGGACCATTACCCCACCTTTTTTAGCCCTTAGTGGGAAAACGTGTCCTGGTCGTGCTAAGTCATAGGCAGTGGAATCGTCGTCAACAGCTACTTGAATAGTGCGGGCGCGATCAGCAACAGAAATCCCGGTGGTAACGCCTTTACGAGCTTCTATTGAAACGGTAAATGCAGTACCAAATGAAGAACTATTATCAGAAACCATCAAAGGTAAATCGAGTTTGTCGGCACGTTCTTCGGTCAACGACAGACAGATCAAACCCCGCCCTTCAGTAGCCATAAAATTGACAATTTCAGGGGTTGTTAATTCAGCAGCGGCAACCAAGTCACCTTCATTTTCACGATCTTCATCGTCAACCAAAATCACCATTTTACCTTGGCGAATATCGTCAAGGGCAGCTTCTATTTTTTTAATCGTCATCGGATATACCTTTTGTAATTATTATATTAAATCGGCCGCAAACTATCTCACATAAACCCATTTTTAGCAAGAAACTCTATACTGACTGAAGGCTTATTGGGATCCGCTTCTTGTAATTGCAATAGCCGTTCTACATAACGGCCAAGCATATCGGTTTCAATATTTACTTTCGTTCCCTCACGACAATCTTTTAACGTCGTCATAGCTAATGAATGTGGAATCACAGCAACACTGAACTTATCATCAACAACTTCATTGACCGTTAAACTTATACCATCAATAGCAACTGAACCTTTAGCAACGAGATAACGCATAACAGCAGCAGGGACACTAAATTCAATTCGCACCGCATTTTGATCCTGGTAGCGACGCTTCACTGTCGCAATACAATCGACATGACCGCTAACAAGGTGCCCTCCTAGACGATCAGAAAGACGTAAAGCTCGCTCCAAGTTAACAGGGCAGTTAGCTTGCAGCGCCCCTAATGTTGTACAATTAAGGGTTTCAGGTGATACATCAACGGTAAAAGTACTATTATCCCAACTGGTAACTGTCAAACATGCCCCATTAACGGCGATACTTTCACCAAGCTGAAGGTCTTCTTTAACTAGACTACTAGTAATTTGTAGTTGCGAAGAATTGCCATGCCGTTTTAAGCTACATACAGTGCCAATTGATTGAATTAGTCCGGTAAACATGGTGCAACATCTCCCGTAATTAATAAATCTTCCCCAACTTGCTCATAACTTACAGAGGTGAGCTTTATAGCCGCTGCCATTGCGTCACAACCAGTGCCAGAAAAAATTCCAGCAGTTGTACCACCAACCAACTTTGGAGCAACATACAACCTGACCTGATCAATCAACCCGGCATGTAAAGCTGCAGTTGCGAGGGTAGATCCACCTTCTAATAATAACCGTTGCACATTACGCTCACCTAGTTTTTTCCACAAGTGCGGCAATGAAACTTTTCCATCTGCGCTAGCAGGCAATGTAACAACTTCGGCACCTACAGACTGCAACAAAGAGATCTTTTCCGTATCGTTGGACACAGTTGCTATAAAAGTTATTGCCTCAGACTGCTGTTGCAAAAGTTTGCAATTTGTATCAATTCGTAATTGGCTATCTACAACAACCCGAAGCGGGTCGCGGCCACCATCAACGTTCAGACGAGTATTAAGTAAAGGGTCGTCACTTATTACTGTATCAATACCAACCATAATTGCTTCGACTCGATCACGTAATTTATGGACTTGCGCCCTACTTTCAGGACCAGAGACCCAACAAGAATCCCCCAAATGAGTAGCAGTATTTCCATCCATAGTCATAGCTGACTTATAAATCGTATAGGGTAAACCTGTAGTAATTTGTTTACGAAATGGAGCAATCAAGCTGTTTGTCTCTGCTTCAAGAACACAAGTTTTTACCTTGATGCCAGCTTGCAGCAACTTTCTAACTCCATTGCCAGCAACTAAAGGATTAGGGTCAACAGAACCAACATATACAGACTCTATTCCAGCTGCAATCAATGCATCGGCACAGGGTGGAGTTTTTCCATGATGAGAACAAGGTTCGAGGGTAACATAAATTGTTGCGCCAAATGCTTTATTACCAGCTTGTCGTAAAGCGAAAACCTCGGCATGGGGAGCACCAGCATAAGGATGAAAGCCTTCACCAACAATCACACCATCTTTGACAATTAGCGCACCAACGGGAGGGTTAGGAGCGGTTCTTCCTTCACCTTGTTGGGCCAATTTAATTGCCAATTGCATAAAATCTTGGTGTTTTAATTCCACCATAAACAGCCTCACACAATAAATAAATGCCGGGATATCTATAACAAATATCCCGGCTTATAAATCTATAACTAATTGTTGTTAGTGAGATTTCTTCAGTAAATCATCCAACTCTGACATAAATTCGTTAATATCTTTAAACTGCCGGTAAACTGAAGCAAACCTAACATAAGCAACTTCATCAACATCGTGCAAAGTATCCATAACCGCTTCGCCAATTAAACTAGCAGAAATTTCCTTATCACCGCATTCTTGGAACTTACGCTCCATCGCATCTATCAACTCTTCAATCTGCTCTACTGAAACCGGTCTTTTTTCGCAGGCACGTTGCATACCTGCAATAATTTTAGCTCGATCGAAGGCTTCACGGCGACCATCTTTTTTAATTACCCATGGCAAAATTTCTTCTACCCGCTCGTAGGTAGTAAAACGTCTTTCGCACGATGGACATTCTCTGCGACGGCGTACACTGCTACCACCTTTACCAAGTCTAGAATCAACTACTTTCGTGTCATCATAACGACAAAATGGGCAATTCATTATTTGTTATCCACAATGTATTGTTTAACATCTATTCCTGCTTCAGCGAGCATTTCAAGCGACAATTTATCAGGATAACCCCGACTAAACACAACCTCAACAACTCCTGCATTAATCAACATTTTGCTGCAAATAATACAAGGCGAATCGGTACAATAAAGGGTAGAGCCTGAAATATTAGTACCGTGTCTAGCGGCTTGTATTATTCCATTTTGCTCTGCATGTAAGCCACGGCATAATTCATGCCGCTCTCCCGAAGGAACGTTCATCTGTTCCCGCAAACAACCAGTAACTTCACAATGGGTTATCCCACTTGGAACTCCATTATAACCAGTTGCAAGGATATTTTTTTCTTTCACCAGAACAGCACCAACCTGACGACGCATACAAGTAGAACGAGTAGCGACAAGTTGCGCAATCTGCATAAAATATTCATCCCATTCGGGGCGCTTCATCTGTATTTCCTACTGCAGTCTATGTGCATATAATGGGAACTTCAAACAAAGTTCTTTAACTTCAGCACGTATTTTTGCTAATTCACTCGCATTATCGATATTTTGCAACGCTCTATCTATCCACCCAGCAACTTGCACCATTTCTGCTTCTTGCAAACCGCGGGTAGTAGATGCTGGAGTACCAATACGAATACCACTAGTAACAAATGGTGAGCGAGTGTCAAAAGGTACTGCATTCTTATTTACGGTAATACCAGCTTCTTCAAGAGTTTTTTCAGCGACCTTCCCGGTAATATCGGTACCAGTAAAATCGACCAACATTAAATGGTTGTCGGTACCACCAGAAACTAACTTGAAGCCTTTTTCAATCAATGCCTTAGACAATGCCTGTGCATTTTTTACAACCTGTCCAGCATACTCTTTAAATTCTGGCAACAATGCTTCTTTAAAAGCTACGGCCTTAGCAGCAATTACGTGCATTAAAGGTCCACCCTGAATACCAGGGAAAATATTACTATTGATTTTCTTCGCCCATTCTTCTGAACAAAGGATCATACCACCACGCGGTCCACGTAAAGTTTTATGGGTAGTCGTGGTGACAAAATCTGCATAAGGAACTGGGTTAGAATGGATGCCAGCAGCAACCAAACCAGCAATGTGAGCCATGTCCACCATTACCAACGCACCAACGGTATCAGCTATCCGACGGAATTCTGGGAAGTTAATTTCACGAGCATAAGCACTAGCACCTACAACAATTAACTTAGGTTTGTGTTCTTGCGCCAAACGCTCTACTTCAGCGTAATCAATAGTGCCAGTTTCGGCATCCAAACCATAAGGGACAACATTATATAGCTTACCAGAAAAGTTGACCGGTGAACCATGGGTCAAGTGACCACCATGAGCCAAGTTCATTCCCAATACAGTATCACCAGGCTGACAGGCAGCCATATAAACAGCCATATTAGCCTGTGAACCAGAATGGGGTTGAACATTAGCATGCTCGGCACCAAATAATTCTTTGGCACGATCAATCGCCAGTTGCTCAGCAACGTCAACAAATTCGCAACCACCATAATACCGCTTTGCGGGGTAACCTTCGGCGTACTTATTGGTCAGCACAGAACCCTGCGCTTCCAGAACTGCTTCACTGACAAAGTTTTCCGAAGCAATAAACTCCAGGCTGTATTCTTGCCGTCCAGTTTCCTTAGCTACAATTTCAGCAATTTCTGGATCAAATTCAGTAAGATTCTGCTTAACCATCTTCAGTTCTCCTCAAATAATAAAAAACGGGGCAGTTTAGGGCCCCGTAAAATTTCTTTTAAATAGTACTAGTTTTCTAGCGCCATAATTTTATTCAGGCGATTCAAGTGCCGTCCAGCGGCAAACTCAGTATCAAGCCAAACTTCTACCAACTTACAACCCTGCTCAGGAGTTAATATGCGTCCCCCCATCACTAGGATGTTGGCATTGTTATGCTCTCGCGCCATTTGTGCAGTAAACTCGTCATGCACCAAGGCCGCACGAACACCAGCATACTTGTTTGCCGTGATTGACATACCAATGCCGGTACCACAAATCAAAATTCCTAGATCAGCCTTACCAGTCGAAACAGCAGATGCAACCTTTGCAGCAAAATCGGGATAATCGACCGAGTCAGATCCATCGGTACCGAGATCGGTACATTCAACCCGTCGCTGCTGCAAAAGTGCCACAACTGCTTGTTTCAGTTCAAGCCCACCATGATCACTACCAATAACAAGCATCAGTCACCTCACACTTTACGGAATGCCAAAGTTGCGTTGGTGCCACCAAACCCAAAAGAGTTTGAAATAGCGACGTTACAATCTGCCTGGCGTGCTTCATTCGGAACGTAATCGAGATCACATTCTGGATCTGGTTCAGTATAGTTAATTGTTGGAGGGACAATCCCTTGCTTAAGAACCAAGGCCATGAAAGCTGCCTCCATTCCACCAGCGGCACCGAGACCATGCCCAGTCATACTTTTTGTAGAACTAACCATAAGTTTCTGGGCATGATCACCAAAAACTGTTTTAAGTGCCATAGTTTCGTACAAATCGTTAAAGTAAGTTGATGTTCCGTGAGCGTTAACGTAATCAACCTCTTCAGGATTTACTCCAGCACCATTCAAAGCCATCTTGATACAACGGGAAGCACCTTCCCCACCAGGAGCTGGTTGAGTCAAGTGGTGAGCATCACCACTTAGGCCGTAACCGGCAACTTCACAATAAATATCAGCACCACGTTTTTTAGCACTTTCATATTCTTCTAGAATCAAGATACCTGCACCCTCACCCATGACAAAACCATCGCGGTTCTTTTCAAATGGACGACTAGCAGACTGCGGATCATCATTCCGGGTAGAAAGGGCTTTCATAACATTGAAGCCACTGATCCCTAATGGAGTAATTGTTGATTCAGTACCACCAGCAAACATTGCATCGGCATCGCCACGAGCAATCATGTGATATGCATCACCAATAGAGTGAGTTCCCGTTGCACAGGCTGATACCGAAGATAAATTTGGCCCTTTTGCCCCAAATTTCATCGAGATATGACCTGGTGCTAAATTGATAATCAGCATAGGGATAAAGAATGGAGTAACTCGTTTATGACCACGCTCAAGCAGTACGCTATGGTACTTCTCAATGGCTGGCAAGCCACCAAGACCTGATCCAACTAGCACACCGACCCGCTCAGCGTTCTCATCATTAATAACAAGTCCAGAATCCTGCAAAGCCATTTCTGCTGCAGCAAGGCCATACTGAATAAAGAGATCCATTTTTTTAATCTCTTTTTTATCCTAGTTTGTACAGATATTTTGAATGGTGACTATTTATTAAGCCTTAAACCAATTATTACCAGTTTTTACGATATTGACTTTAATGTTAAATATGTATTCCTATCTACAC
>JADGED010000329.1 GCA_016744555.1 Desulfuromonadaceae bacterium | reverse complement strand
ACCTACAACCTTACAGCCGAAGACCACAATGGCTTGGATGTAGACTCGATGGTGATGGTACAGGTTAAAGATGGAAAATTTGTCTTAGCAGATTAAAACAATTCTTAAGCCCACAGTTTTAGCAGTAAACAAAAGAGCCTTTCGTTGATAGCGAAAGGCTCTTTTTAGTTTCCATCATTGACCCACCGATTGCAAAGTGCTACCACTTTGCCTGACAGTCACAAGCGATATCTTACCCAACCTCGTAAACAATGAGCTTCAATGATCAGCACAAACCGCAACCAACTTAGACTCTACAAAATCGAAGCGCGCATGCTGATTGCGTTAGCTGCACCAATATTAGCAGCGCAACTGGCGCAGCAGTCACTTGCCTTTATAGATACGGTAATGGCCGGGCGAGTAAGCGCTACCGATTTAGCCGGGGTAGCAGTTGGCGGCAGCATCTGGATACCAGTTTTTCTATTTATCTATGGCGTTCTCCTAGCCCTAACGCCAATGGTTGCCCAACTCCATGGCGCTGGCAAAACTGCCGAGACTGGCCCCTTAGCTAGACGTGGTTTAGCTGTTTCCATACCACTAATCATCATAATGATGGTGGTACTACAAAACAGCAATTTCATTTTTATTAAGATGGCAGTCGAACCGCAAATTGCCATTATTGCCAGCAATTACCTTAAAGCCATCTCGTGGGGATTGCCAGCACTAGCAGTGTTTTTTCTGTTACGCAACCTAAGTGAAGGGCTCGGTTTAGCGCGGCCAAGTATGGTCATTGGCTTAATAAGTATTCCGATAAATATGACGGTCAACTACATATTCATTTATGGAAAACTTGGCTTCCCCGCTATGGGAGGCGTTGGCTGCGGTTGGGCATCGACCATCACCCTTTGGTGTATGTGTGGCTGCATGTTGTTAACTATTTGGCGAATACGTAAATACAGCATGACCAATTTTTTTAATCTCGGCAAAAAACGTGGGATTGAGGGGGGAGCACAATTGCTTCGACTTGGACTTCCAATCGGCTTTGCCCTACTGGTTGAATCCAGCATATTTGCCATGATTGCGCTATTTTTGTCGCCACTAGGGGCACTTACTGTTGCTTCCCACCAAATTACCCTCAATTATTCAGCGATGGTTTTCATGATCCCGTTGAGCATCTCCTTCGCAATCACCATCAGAGTAGGTCACGCCATCGGCAAGCAGCGCCCCGAACGTGCCCAACTCGTTAACAAAGTAGGGCTGTTTATCAATACAGTTATGGCAACACTTACGGCAACATTTACCCTGATTTTTGCGCAACAGATTGCCGGTATATACACCCACGATGGTGCAGTCATCAACATAGCCATAGGCTTACTCTACTTAAACGCCTTCTATCAAATTTCCGATGCATTTCAGGTTGGAGCCGCCGGGGCTTTACGTGGTTATAAAGACACCCGCACCCCACTTATAATTGTCATTATTGCCTACTGGGTAATTGGGATGCCACTGGGATACAGCTTGGCATTAACCGACTTTTGGGGTACCCCAATTGGGGCAAAAGGTTTCTGGATAAGTTTAATTATTGGGCTAAGTGTTGCAGCGGTGCTTCTGGGTAACAGATTATATCAGGTGAGTCGTAAAAAGGGTTAGCTCGCCAGAGTTGACGGACAATGACATCCCATCTCCCTAAGTCTGATCTGCGACATTTAGT
>JADGED010000328.1 GCA_016744555.1 Desulfuromonadaceae bacterium | reverse complement strand
TGGTATTTCTGCACGGACATCCTTGCTTGATGATCCAGAAAATAATGATAATTACCTAACCAGCTTTGAACTTAAAGGTAAAGCTTTGGTGCGTAATTGTCAGCCCATGTTTGCTTTACTGCAAGATGTTTTGTTAGCACCAGATTTCAGTGATTTGCAGCGGTTGCATACGGTTTTAAATCAATTGAAAATTTCCCTAGAGAATTCGGTGCCACAATCTGGCCACTCTTATGCTGCTCGTGCAGCAGCAGCGTCCCTTTCTGCCGTTGGGAAATTGCGTGAACAGTGGGGTGGACTTTCGCAGGTGGCATTGATCCGTGAACTGGCATCAAAGTCGGTGGAGGAATTAAGCTTTTTAGCCGAAATTCTTACAGCTACGGGAAAGCAACTATTTAAACAGTTTCAATTGCAGACCTCAGTTACAGTTGAAGAAGCGAATGTTGCTCCGTTCAATCTTGCCCTACACGATTTGATTGAACAACTACCAAGTGCAGATTCCGGTCAAGCTGAAAAAGCCGAACCGTATGATCAGCAACCGGTGCGTGAAGGAATTATTTGGTCCATACCGGTTAATTACGTTACTCGGGTATTTCGTGCTGTCCCTTACACCCACCCCGATAGCGCCGCTTTAACGGTTTTGTCTAAGTTGCTACGGGCGGAGTTTCTCCATCGTGAAATTCGCGAGAAGGGTGGTGCATATGGTGGGCTAGCTGGTTACAATGCTGAGGCTGGTCAATTTAGTATGCTCTCCTATCGGGACCCACATATTGTTCGTACTTTGCAGGTATATGACCAAGCTATCGAGTGGGCTGTGGCCGGTGAGTTTCCCGCTGATGCAGTTAAGGAATCGGTTTTGGCGGTATTTGGCGATCTTGACAAGCCGTTGTCCCCATCAGGTTGTGGCGCGCAGGAATTTGCTAATATTCGCCATGGGATGACTTTGGAAATGCGTAACGCTATGCGCCAGCGCTTATTGGCGGTAGACGCTACAGCGTTGCAGCGGGTAGCAAAGACATATCTTCAGGATGGCAGTAGCGCTGTTGCGGTATTGGCTGGTGAAGCAGCGTTGCAACAGGCAAATATTGAGCTTGGGGATAATCCTCTACAATTACGAAAAATCTGATTGTCAGAAATTTTAGTTTTACAGAAAGAATAAAAATAGATGTCAAAACCACAATTTTTTGCTACCGCCCCGCTTGGAATTGAACCGTTATTAGCGACTGAGCTTGAAAGTTTAGGTGCTACCGAAGTAAAACAGGAACGCGCTGGGGTACGGTTTTCTGGTGATTTGCGAATTGCTTATGCTGCATGCCTTTGGTCACGATTAGCTAATCGTATCTTGATGCCACTGGCCAGTTTTGAAGCCTTTGATACCGATCAACTCTATGCCGGGGTTCTTAAGCTTGATTGGTCGCAACATCTGGCGGTAGAGAATAGTTTTGCCGTCGATTGTACTTTGGTTAGTTCCAAGATAAACCATTCCAAGTATGGTGCTTTACGGGTCAAAGATGCAATTGTCGATCAGTTTCGCAATATCAATGGTGAACGTCCTTCGATCTCGGTTGAGCAGCCAGACTTGCGTCTTAATCTCCATATTTATAAGGACCAAGCTACCTTAAGTCTAGACTTGTCTGGCGACAGTTTACACCGGCGTGGTTACCGGATTGATGGTGTCCATGCTCCGCTAAAAGA
>JADGED010000327.1 GCA_016744555.1 Desulfuromonadaceae bacterium | reverse complement strand
TTCTGCTCTGCAAAAAGATGGGCGGCTAAGCAATGTACAACTTGCAGACAAGGTTGGACTTTCTGAATCTGCGTGTTTACGCCGTGTACGATTACTCGAACGCTGCGGGGTCATAGACAAATATGTAATGCTGGTTGATCAAGTTGCAATCGGCAAACCAGATAACGTTTTTGTTAGAGTTACACTAGAAGGTCAACAACAAGAGAAGTTGCAAAGGTTCGAACAAGAGATTGGAACAGTTAAAGAGGTCATGGAGTGTTACCTTATGTCTGGAGACAGCGATTATCTTTTAAGAGTAGTTGTCCAGAATAATGATGATTACATGCGCATCCATAACCGACTAACCGGGATTCCAGAAGTTCTACGCGTACAATCATCTTTCGCACTTAAAACAATTGTAAAAAAAACTGAAATCCCACTTTAGTTCCTGACTGCCTTTAATATCACTTTTAATTTTCAGCAAAAACATAGCAAAAAAGTTCCGCAGAGGAGCACCTATGAGTATAGACAAGATCGATGAGCACAGAGAGTTTTTAAAAGACTCCTTACGACAAACTATAAATTTTAGATTTACCGATCAGTACCAAGGAATTGCCCCGCCACCAGTGCAGAAGCCGCATAGACAAGAACAGAAACTAATTTCTCTTCCCACTCAAGAAAAATGGTCTTCATTGCGCGGCACAGACCTGCTTGATGCAATAAGTAACCGTAAAAGTCAGCGCCGCTATAGAGCTGAAGTACTATCTCTAACAGAACTATCTTTTTTACTTTGGTCAACGCAAGGGATAAAAGAAGAGCTTGGACTTGGTACAGCGCTACGGACTGTCCCTTCAGCTGGATGCCGTCACCCTTTTGAAACTTATTTATTGATTTTAAATGTTGAGGGACTAGAGGTTGGTGTTTACCGCTACCTGCCAATAGAACACGCATTGATACTTGAAAATAAAGATGAAGACCTAGTGGAAAAAATCGCACCAGCAACCTTAGGTCAAGTATTTACTGCTGCCGCTCCAGTTGTTTTTGTTTGGTCGGCACTCCCTTACCGCTCTGAATGGCGTTACACCAGCGCTGCCCACAGAGTTATCTTAATGGATGTCGGACATGTGTGTCAGAATCTTTATCTGGCCTGCGAAGCAGTTGGCTGCGGAACTTGTGCAATTGCCGCCTATAATCAAGAGTTAATGGATCAACTTTTGGGGGTAGACGGTGAGGATGAATTTACAATTTACATGGCACCTGTAGGTAAGGTGTAAATTTCCTCTATAAAACACAAAATCCCCGCCCAAGGGCGAGGATTTTGTTATTACCAAATTAAACAAGTAAATGAATTACTTATCCATTGGATCATTCTTGTAGCCAAGAGCTTTCCAATCCATGCGACCCTCGTCACCATGACAATCTAAGCAGCCAAGAGCTTGATCAGAAGGGGCAACCATGTGGTCAATCCGCCAGTACATTTCGGTAGGAGCAAATCCGTACTCACCACTATAAGGCAAGCCACTTACTTCCATACCAATCTTGATTGACTGCTGCCAATCGTAGGTATCCCAGAAACCATCGGAACCATAGATATGGTTGGTAATGAAATACATGTTTTTAGTGTCATAAACCTGCTTACCGGTGTGAATTTTAAATGGATGAATCTTAGCAGTTTTATCGTTAATATCACCCTTAGGGTAAGCCATTTTAGTTGGTTGGCTTGGATCAATCTTGT
>JADGED010000326.1 GCA_016744555.1 Desulfuromonadaceae bacterium | reverse complement strand
AAACCAACCAGCAGTACCCCGTTTTCCAAAGAGAACTAGCCGACTGAACTAACCACCCGGATAAAAGTCGGGCAGTGCCGCTGATTCCTTCTTGTTGCTATCTGCCAACCACATTTCCAGCTCTTGGACTAATTCTGCCCCCGACCAAGTCTTACCAGCCGCAGATGAATAAAGAGCGCTATTGAGCGCTTCAATCTGTTGCCTAAGGGGTAAATCCAATTGCTGGATGAAAGTTTCGGCGGCAATATCAGGCGCCACCGCAGCACACCACGTCAATAGAGCGGTGCGGGTCTGAGCTGCGTCATTAGCCTTTGCCCAACGGATTAGCTCTGCTCGGGCCTTGTTTGTTGAGATACTAGCATCATCGGCAATAGTTGGTTCCACAGCATCTTTTCTGCGCTGCTGCCGCAAGCGCAACAGGAGCAATAAAGTGACAATCCAGCCTAACGCACAAACAACACTGATCCAAATCCAAAGCGTTGCTGGCTGGTCATTAGCTGTAGCAGATGCATCCGCTGTCAATGTAACCGGTTGTTTAGCAATCGGTGCTGGTGGTGGAGTTGGCGCTAGGGGCACTGCCGTTACTGCTTGAGTGCTCGCTAATCGCTGCGCTGGTAACACCTCAACCTTGATTGCCTCGGTTCGCTCCCTACGCCACTTTTTAGCTTTGACATCCCACCACTTAAGACCTATCTCCGGCAAAGTGAATGTTCCAGCTTGAGTTGGAACAAAGGCAACTTTTTGCGTCATGGTACCAGTCACCCCCAGCCCTGAAACCTGATCATCACGGACAGTCTTATCTGGGTAACTCTTAAAGCTGGCCGGAGCGACAATATTTAATTCTGGCAATTGCGCTGCAGTAAGCCCCACAGCACTGGTAACAATAGTCCGGGTCGCCGGTTCTCCAACAGTCAACGTTGGTGCTGTTTGTTGCCAAGCATCATCAATAGTAATTCTTTCCGCCGGCAACCAGGGTTGCTGAGCGGCATTAACCGGTGGGGCGCTAACAGTGACATCGATCGCTTCAGAGCGGAGGCGAACAATTTCACCAGCTTGCCGGAAGCCGCCAAATGGGGAGTTCCTGCGTGAATTATTGTTACTTTCTACCTGACCATTAAACCGTACCGGGGGCAAATGTAATTGCCCTTCATGCTGTGGAAATAGGGCATATTTACGTTCAATAACGTTATAGCGCCAATTACCACGATCGGCCTCGTAACGAAGGTCTTCGCCCAAAAGATGTACCGTCGCCTCTACACCCTCTGGCTTAACCTCATCGAGCCCTGCTTGCAGCAGAGATTGACGAAATAACAGCCGCACCGTATAAATCAATTGCTGCTGCGCAACGACATTATCGCTAGAGACCTCAGCTTCCAGCATTACTGTTGCAGCTTCGTTGTTGCTAGTGTTTTGTTGCTCAACAATCAACATGGTAGAATTTGAACAATCAGAACCGCTGCATAAAGGTGGGATTGTAAGAATACCAATCCGCTTCGGCATTAAAGTTAAATTCCACACTTTTGACTTACTGAAATCACCATTTATATATTGGATATTAGAACTTGTAGATTGATTTATAATATCGAAATCTGCATCCAGAACAGATAGGTCTAAATCACCATCAACACTACCTACAGCGGTAAGTTGCAGCGTCACGCTTTCGTTGATTGATATTTTACTACGCGATGAACTTAACTGAAATTCGGCAGCATGGAGTAGAGT
>JADGED010000325.1 GCA_016744555.1 Desulfuromonadaceae bacterium | reverse complement strand
GCCTTATCCCTACTTAAAAAGGTGGAACACTTTAGCGTTTCAAAATAAATAGATGCAGTTCTCTGATCCAAAATCGTCAGTTTCTTTTAAGCCACACTCAGGTACATAAGTTTGGCCATCAACAACATAAAAATACTTCAACTCTGAACTAGCCGGAACGTCAACTAACCAAACTCCCGCCCCGCCTTGTTGAGCATCATGCAAAACATAATAATCTGCGGATGAAGCAAACTGAACTTTTTTAGCGGCGCCATGGCGCAAAACAAAGGTCAACAAGCCATCTTTTTTAGTAACAAAATGACCAGAAGCGCAACCACCTAGAGACAATGCCAACATGGTTAACAGCAAAACTAGTTTATTCATATTGCCGTGCTAACCCTAATGATTGAATTTTCTCCACCAAAATCGTCCTGTTCCTTAGCTAAAACGGTGGGATCGGCAATCTGTTGGCCATCTTCCAATAAATAGCTATAGCGATGCTCGCCTTCTGGTAGACCAATAGTAACGGCCCAATAGCCACTGCTACCTATTTGCTCCATCTCCACTGGCGACCAACCGGTAAAGTTGCCAACAATTTTAGCTTGCCCAATATCTGGTTGATAAATAACAAAACGATGGACGGTTTCTTGATTTTCAACGGGAACCGACCATTGCATGAATACGCCAATTAACAACAAACAGGCGGTGGCAAAGCCAACAAATGGTGGCCACAAAAACTTAAAGATATTTTGCCGCGGAATCGATTTCACCGGTACCGGCAAAGACACCATTGTGACATCGGTTTGCAGTAACCGCTCCTGCTCCAGAAACTCCACACTTTGTTCTTTGAATTCTATATTTTCATGCACCGCTTCAACAAACTCAATTTTCTCATCCAAATCGAGCTCGTTATCAATAAACATGCTGATATAATAATCATTCATGATAGATGTCCCTTTAATATATTCTTCAATTTCACCCGTGCCCGATGAACTTTCACCTTTATATTAGCCTCACTATTACCAGTTACGTAGGCAACCTCTCGATACGACAAACCACTACTTGCCACCATCGCTAATATGTCACGCTCGTCCTCATCCAGCTGCTGCATAGCAAGTACGACCTGCTTTACATCCTCTTGAACTTGATACATATGTTCTTGGTCAACCGCTTGACCGTGTTCGTCTTCTACATAGGAAACGGTTGTTTTATTTTTACGGACATGATCAAGAAGTAAATTTCTTCCAATAGTAAACAGCAGTGCAGGGTTATCCCCTTTGTCGGCATACTGTTCCAAGTAACGGGTAAAGCTTTCCTGCACAATATCTGCAGCAAGATGGTAGTTCCCAGTTTTACGCAACAGGTAGCCAAATAATCGCTCCTTGTGCGCAGTATAAAAAGTATTAAACATATCCATCCTATATTCATAACTTTTTCAACTGAAAATAGTTACACTTTTCTTAAAAATATTTTTAAAATTAATTTGTAACTTTTCTTTTTCCCAAGCGTTAACCAAACATAACGCCTCCGACGATTCCGATAATGGATCGGGCGTCGACAAAACTTAGCATTTTCGCTACCTATCATTTCAAAGGAGAAAGAAATGAAAAGCACTCTTAAGAATCACCACATTATCTGGGCTGCAGTATTATTATTGGTACTGTCTCCAATTGCATTCGACTTATCATCGGGCAAAGTTTTTTCTAACTCCGCATATGCCAAAGGCGGTGGCGGTAACGGCGG
>JADGED010000324.1 GCA_016744555.1 Desulfuromonadaceae bacterium | reverse complement strand
AATGGGCCTACCACCAGCAGTATAAGCGGCATACTGCTCTATGTAATATTCGCCTGATTCACTGCCTAATTTCACGGCATCACGACCTTGCATCGCTGCAATCCAAGCCAGTAGAGAGGTCAGATGATCGGGGATATTAAACCCTCGATAGTGTTCCAGTAACGACCACCGCTCGAACCATGGGTAGAAAGCAATATCGGTCAATCCAACCTGCCAGCCGAACCAATAAGGCCCCTCCCTTTTACGACTTTGTAATTCATTATCCAGAACCTCAAGCACACGACACAGCTCAACTGCAGCTTTCTCTTGCTTCTCTTCACCCTGAGCTTTGAGTAAGCGGTAGAACGCAGGGACAAAGTTTGAGCCGGCAAAATCAATCCATTGCCTAGCTATAGCCCGTTTCTGCGCAGTTTTAGGAAGAAGTGGCGGTTCTGCACTGCATTCGTTAACATATTCATTGATGACAAGAGATTCATTCAACAAAAAATCACCCTGCATTAAGGCAGGAACTGACCCTGCGGGGTTAATTTGTTTAAACCAGTCCGGCTTGTTGCGCAGATTGATCTCGACCAAGGTAAAAGGGATATTCTTTTCCATCAGCGCCAAACGGCTGCGGTGAGCAAAGGGGCAAATACGTGCGCTAAACAGTTCTATATCATGCATGACTACTCCTTAAGCAGTTACTTTTATGTGGCAAGCCAAGATCTAAACCTATAAAAAAGAAAAAGACCCTCTCCATAGGAAATATACACAGTATAAGTCAAATTCCACTACAACAAAAATCACGGGAATCGGAAACAAGTATTTTGGACGTAAAGGTGATATTAAAATTGGTGGCGGATATACAAATAACGTCTACATGGATGGCCCCAAAAAGCTTACAAACCATAAAACTGCTGTGGTTAGCAACTCAAATGCGATAGCGATTTGCCCCACTACTTACCTACCACATCGCCACTTGCTAAAAGCAAGTCTAACGTAAAATATCCCTTGCTTAGGTTGGTTAATTCAATTAGTTTTCCACGGCAATATAATAAGGCTTACGAGATACTACTATCATCAAAGTTCAGCTACCTAAATAGACTTACAAACACTGCTAACGATATAAACAAACCATGAAGCGACGATTAATAAAACATAGCGTGCTTGAACACTCTGCCGATCACATCCACGTTGAATTTAACCTGCCTCATAAGGTTCTAAGTTCTGCGGTGTTTAACGGCGGCATGACCGAAGCTAAACATATTCTGAACCTAAAAGTCCCCAAAAGTTACACCGGTACGGAAGCACCTGAAATTACCCTTACCAATTACTGTGCTAAAGCAAATTGGGATGGAACCACAGTTGCCATGATGACTGCTGCTTCGATGGATTCTTTTCGTTTAGCGGTGGAGGTAGTACAGGGGGTAGAAATAGCAGTTTTGGTAACAACGGGATTATCAAACCCTAGACGTGCTGGAGACCGCGCAGAATATAGGCAGATATCTACTAGCGTCAAAGAGATTGGGACTATCAATATTATCGCCATGACATCGGCTAATCTTACCGATACCGCGATGGTTGAGGCGTTGCTAACGGTAACCGAAGCGAAAGCAGCGGCACTACAGGATGCCAATATTATTAGCCCGATATCAAATAAAATTGCCACCGGAACCGGTACCGATTCGGTTGCCATGGTAAGTGGTCATGGCGCAGAAACAATATCCTACTGCGGTAAACACGTTTTATTTGGTGAAATGCTTGGTCGCATGCGAACCGAAACCGTAG
>JADGED010000323.1 GCA_016744555.1 Desulfuromonadaceae bacterium | reverse complement strand
TTTGGGTTGATCTTTTTGATCGCTAAAATTAATTCTTGGCCAGTTAGTTCGGGCATGGTTTGGTCGGTAATGACCAGCTTGAATTTATCAGAATTTGCAGTGAAGTGTTCCAGCGCTTTTTGACTGTTGGTCATGGTGGTTACTTGATAGCCCATTTCGGTTAGCATGGTTTCACCGAGGGTTGCTAACATTTCATCATCATCGACAAAGAGAATGTGTTCAGTCCCTCGTGGGAGGGATTCATTTTCAACGGCGATGTCGTTCTTTCCCGTTGGATCAACAAGGGGGAAATAAAGTTCAAAAGTTGTCCCTTCTCCCTCGGTACTATGAACTTTAATCATGCCGTTATGGTCTTTAATTATCCCTTGAACTGTAGATAGCCCAACCCCTGTCCCTTGTCCTACCGGTTTAGTGGTAAAAAATAAATCAAATATTTTATCTATGGTTTCTTGGGTCATGCCACAGCCGGTATCTGTCACGCTGAGTTTAGCATAGTCTCCTGGGGTGGCGTGGTAGTGGGCTGGAATATCCTGGGATAGGAGTTCGTCAATCTCGAGCGATACGGTAAGGTCACCTTTTTCATCCATCGCTTGCATAGCATTGTGGCAAAGGTTAATCAGGCATTCTTGGATTTGAGAAGCATCGGCATCGATTGATATGTTTTTAGCATTAGCACTGTTTTTTTGTTGTAGATTGATGGTTGTAGGTGTAGTTGCGCGCAACAATAGTAGGGTTTCATCGACCAATAATGGTAGCTTTATCGTGTTTTTGTCATGAATATTGTTGCGGCTGTAGGACATGATATTTTTAATCAGGTCAGCGGATCGCACGGCTGCTATTTGAGCATTTTCGAGGTAAGAGTCAATGTTAGTGTTTTCTGGTAGCTTCATTTTTGAAAGCTTAAGGTTGCCGAGAATAATAGATAGGTTGTTGTTAAAGTTATGTGCCATGCCTCCAGCCATAACGCCAACAGCCTCCATCTTATATTTTTGGCGGAGCTGATTTTCCAATTCTAGTCGCGCTGTTTCAGCTTGCACTCGCTTGCTGATGTCACGAACGGTCGAAAGTATATATTTCTGGCTTTCTAATTCTACCTCTGCCGCTTTGACTTCTACGGGAAATAGTTCCCCAGATTTCCTAATATGGGTCAATTCAAAGGTGGCATGTCCGTGCTCAGTAAGTTCCTCGTATATGGCGTGTTTGATCTCTTCTTCATGAAGAGTGATATCTGCCGGTCCTAGTTGCAGAAATTCTTCGCGGCTATAGCCATAGTGCTTAATTGCACTATCATTGATCTCTGAAAACTTACCGATCCCACTGGGAAGTACTTTGTGGAGAAAAAGTGCATCAGTTTGGTTGTTTAGGAGGATGCGAAACTTTAACTCGCTTTTTAAAAGTTCTAACTCAGCTTGTTTGCGAGCAGTGATATCTGTGTTAAATCCGGTAATGCGCAGAGGGGTCCCATCCTGATCCCAGACAGCTTCTCCCCGTCCGGTAACCCAGCGGTATGAGCCGTCTTTTGTTAGTATCCGAAATGATGTTTCGTAAGCGGGTGTTTTTTTATCTAGATAGTCGTTAAGTTTTTTTTGTAGCAGGGCAAGGTCATCTGGATGAACTAATTGTATTAGCTCGTCGATTGCTGGTGGCAACTCGGCGTGCTCATAGCCAAGCATATGGGCAAAATTGTCGGAGAAATAGGTCGTATTGGTTTTTAGATCCAGATCCCAGAGTCCGTCCCTTGTTCCAGCTACTGCAAGTTGGAGCCGCTCTTCAC
>JADGED010000322.1 GCA_016744555.1 Desulfuromonadaceae bacterium | reverse complement strand
ATGTGGCATTGGGACAATCTAGGCGGGCTGGACTACTAACTGCATTTGGTGTTGCTACCGGTAGCGGTTTTTTTGCTATGGCAGGTCTGTTTGGTTTGTTGCTGCTAGTTCATTCCATTCCCTACTTTGACTTGATTATGCGTTTTGTTGGTGGTGGCTATTTGGCCTGGATCGGGCTAGATATGATGCGGCACTGTCGGAGAGTAAATACGTTTGAAGAAGAGAACGTACAAAAAAAGTCTAACCAAGTTACATTTTATTGGATCGGTTTATTTACAAATTTAACTAACCCCAAAGCTTGGGTCTTCTACTTAAGCTTATTCACTTTACTTATGGGACAGGGTTTTCCTGTTTTGGGAAAGATTGCCATTAATCTTGCCATGTTCGTTATCTCATTTGTTTGGTACTCTGCGGTTGCTATCTTGATTTCAAGCCGTAGATTTCAGCCAATTTTTTTAGGGTTTCAACCTTTTATTCATGGGGCCCTTGGAGCCTTGCTGATTGTTTTAGGTGGGAAGGTTTTGTTGGGATAGTTTCTCCCCAACGGAAATAGGCAGGCCCAAACGTAGCACCGATCATCTATATGCCAGCGGTTTGGGCCTAAAATTATAATATGCGTATATCAGTCGTTATCTGCGAACAAATTGGTTCTTTATAGGTATTCAACCATAGTTGCAAAAAAAGTGATGGAATCGATTTTCTTTTCCTGCTCATTTTTAAGCATTTCTGGTTTTGCGCAGGATTCTCCCTCTTTTATCCCTTCTTCTTGTTTTTTTTCGGTTGCACAAAGGTCGATGTATTTAGCAACTGCAAAACCTTTTAGCCGCACTTTTTGTCCCGCTGCATCGGTTTTGAACTTAAAAGCATCATCCTTTGCCCAAACTAAGATGACCCGATCACCTTTTTTGTAGTCGTCTGCGGTGACCCACACTTTACACCCACTCATGCAGGCGCCGGCAATCTTACCGGTTAAAGTTATCTCTTTTTTTTCAACATCAACAATCTTATCGGCCAACTGTGGAACCGTCAGCGTATCCATTGCTCCGGCAAATCCAGAACTGAGGCACAACAAGGTAAATAATAAAAACAGGCTGGTAAAAATTATTTTCTTCATCTTTAATTATCCTTTCTTTTAATGTTCGGTCGGGGAGCTCTAACCAAGTAAAGGTAGCACCCTGAGATTGCCAGTAAAACCAGTATAATGCCAAGAATGTCGTAGCAGATTCGTCCCCAGAAACCAAAAATATCGCCGGTATGGAGGTCTTGAATCAGCCACATTACCGGAATACTGTTAGCTTCTTCGGGAAAAAGATCCTCTAATCCTTGGGCTTTACGGGTGCGGTCGAGTCGCTCCTGATATTTGTCGGGCAAAAATGTGGTTGAGATGCGCCCTTTTTCCAAAATGTCAAAATCGTGGTGGTGGTTGTAGAGGACACCGGTAACCGCGCAGATGACGAAAAAAACCGAGACCAGCAGGCTGAGCCACTTGTAGTAGCCAAAACTGTAGAGGTGGATTTTCCGCCACAGGTTGATATTCTTTTTTCTCTGCGTCGTTGGCAATCTATTATTCATAGGCTTATTAAGCTGAGGTTAATTGTTTAAACGATCAAAAGTAATTGATGACTTTGTTTATAGTTTAAGTAGGGAATGGAAGGCAACGATTTTAATGTTTCGGAGGCGGGTGGAATTTGGCTGGGTGGTGAAGTGTTAGGTTAACCGATACTGCTAAGGCTGGCCAGCCCTTATATGCCTAGGAATTTTTTAGTTGTAACCACCTTCTGTGGTTG
>JADGED010000321.1 GCA_016744555.1 Desulfuromonadaceae bacterium | reverse complement strand
CTACTCATCTCAAGACGCTGATACAAAATGGCCAGATACGACAGGGCTATTTGCAAATACCGACCGAGTTACGAAAAAATTCAAACAAAAATTAGATTCTGCTAGTATTAGAGAATTACAACTAACACAAACAGTTAAATTGACCTCTCAAGACTTAGAAGAATCACAACGGAATATACTGCAAGGTGTGATAACATTTTTAATAATTGGCACGACAAAGGAGTTCTTCTGTGATCAAAACTAGCCTGAGCTTTCTTCTCCTCCTAATAATCGTCACAAGCACAGCTACAGCTTCGAGCTGGAACCCATGGAGTGATTCCTCACCACTGCTGACCATTAATGATCAGGAATATCAAACGGCAGACTTTCTCAATTGGTGGCAAGAATGGCGGGAAGATAACCAAGCACCAACTTCTATTGATCCCTACATCGATTGGATTTTGCTATCAACCGAAGCGGAACAAATGCAACTGCAAGACCAGCCTAGCTACCAGAAAAAGATATCTACATTTCTGCGAGTTCGCTCATTGATGCTGCTAAAAAATGAGGAAATTGATAAAAAAATCTCACCAGCAACCGACAAAACCATCTACGACTATTATGTGACGGACTACACCCCCCGTTGGCAACTGCAAACCATAACCTTTAGAAACAAAGCGAATCTGCAACAATTTGTCGCTGCCCACACTGCTGCCCCAGAGATCAGCAGCGAAGAGATCCTTACCAAAATGGCCACACCAGCCACAGACTACCTCCTCTCTTCACCGCTGTGGGAACGGCCAAACCATCTGCCGGAAAAAATTTTACAACTACTGCAAGAGACCAAAGAACAACGCTTCAGTGCCCCATACGAATGGAGTAACACTTGGCAAATAATTGAAGTTTTAGCAATAGAACCGGCATCAGATAAAGATTTTGGCCAATTGCGCTCAACCCTAGAAGCAACCTATTTAAAGCAACAAAGGACAAACCTCACTGCCAAATTGGTGCAACAACTAAAACGTAAGTATCAGGTCAAAATAGATAAAGAGCTTCTCGCGACCATTGACCATAAAGGGGTTCCAGAAGAACACGCCCAACAAATAGTTTTACAGTTCCTTTCCCATAAAATCTCTGCTAGCGAGCTCCATGCTACCGCAAGCAAACAATACAGCTCCCTTAGCGCCCAACAAAAAGCTAAAACCCCATTTACCCAGACCTTACAGCGGGTGTTAAGTGCTATTATTTCACAGAATTTAGTCGATGCAGAAGCGCTAGACCGGCACTACGAAAAACAACTACCATTTAAAAACACCTATGATTTTTATCGTAGCCACCGCTTGATTAGAGCGTTGGAACAGCAAATAATCCAACCCAAAGTTAAGGAGATAACTCCGGCACAGATCAAACAAGCCTACGAACAAAATAAACTCAAGCTTTCGGGTCCAATGGCTGTTGAAATTGTTCGAGGCGAAACAACCGACGCTGATTTAGCTACGAGGTTGCAGGCTAAACTCCGCCAGGGAGAAACATTTACCGAGATCATGGCTGTCCTTGGAAATAAAGGTGCTAAAACTGAGACGCTGCCCCTAGCTCACCTCTCAACGGAGCTACAAACGGCGCTGAGTAAGTTACAGCCGGGACAAACAGCTATGGTTGCAGATGGGGATAGTTTCGTTTTTGTTAGACTTATCACTTCGCCACAGCAAAAAGTCGTTGCCTTTGACAGCATCAAAGACGCCCTGGAAACAGAGCTTAAACGGGGTGCCTTTTTAGAACGCAAACAAGAAATCATTGAAGAATACAAAAGGCATGAAGGGGACACAGGATCTCC
>JADGED010000320.1 GCA_016744555.1 Desulfuromonadaceae bacterium | reverse complement strand
GTATTCAATGCAACAAAAACGGGTAATTAAATGTTTATAGAATTCATTTCCAGTCAAGGTAGTTTCCAGTGCCAACCCTGGAAAATCAACTTCTTCTACCCATTAATCTGCCCCCAGCTGTCATGCTCTAAACGTTCCCCCCGAGATGCTAAGTTCTCTACCTTGGGGCCAGGCAAACTGATATCACCCTCTTGCTTTAATCTGAAACGTCGTAACATGCCGTGTAGCTGAGTAGCTTGCGCCGATAGTTCTTCGGCAGCAGCAGCACTTTCTTCAGCGCTAGCAGTATTTTGTTGCGTAACAGTATCAATCTGCGTAATTCCTACATTGATTTCAGCGACACCTTGCGCCTGCTCGTTGCTGGACGCAGAAATTTCGGTGACGAGATCGGTCATTTTACTGACCCCTGAAACAATTCCATCCAAAGCCCCAGCAGTTTGACTTGCAATAGCACTACCTTTTGCCGTTTTTTCGACTGAGCCTTCGATCAATTCCGACGTTTCCGCAGCTGCTTTTGCACTACGAGCCGCAAGATTACGAACCTCTTCAGCGACGACCGCAAAGCCTTTACCATGCTGTCCTGCACGCGCAGCCTCAACGGCTGCGTTCAAAGCAAGCAGGTTGGTCTGGAAGGCGATTTCATCAATTGTTTTTATGATCTTGGAAATTTTCTGACCTTCTTCGTTAATCCCTGTCATCGCTGCAACCATCTCTTGCATTTGCACACTACCTTTTTCTGCTGCAAATTTGGTTTCTACCGACAAACTGCTAGCTTGAACAGCATTCTCTGCATTAAGTGTCGTTTGTGAAGAGGTCTGATTAAGTGAAGCCGAAACCTCTTCTAAGGATGCTGCTGACTCAGTTGCTCCCTGAGAAAGAGCTTGGCTTGAGTCTGCTATTTCTCCCGAAGCAGATGAGATTTCATTTCCGGCAATTTGAATTTGCCCCATAATATCGTTTAGGTCGATGCCAAGTTGCTTAATTGCACCACGCAATTCATCGCGCCCATCTCGTGGAGTAATATCAAACGTCAGATCACCTTCAGCCAATTTTTGCAAAGAGCCAACCATTTCATTTTGCAAAGAATCAGCAAATTTATCCATAGATGTTGCCATCTGTCCGATCTCATCCTTACGACTCAAATGGAGACGATTATCCAGATGCCCTTTTTCTAACGCTACAAGCATCTCAGCTGTTTTACGCATAGGTTCAGTTAGCGAGCGGCTAATAACAAAAGCTATAATGATGCCAATAAGCAGGGCAAAAGCCCCGATAAAAACAACTACTGTGGTTTGAGTTTTGACGGCTTTGGCACTTCTAGCAGACATAGCTAACATTTTTTCTGATACTTTTTTTCTTATTCCAGCTAATTGCCGCTGCACCTCTTGCAGATTCGGTTGTGTTTCGGTAACAAAAATTTGTTGCGCTTGACGCTGCCCACTTAGTTCTGCTGTCGCCACTTGCTGGGCTTTTTTAACCAGCTGATTTACCTTGTGCAAAGCAGGGGAACTTTCTGTCGAAAATACATTTGTAGCTCCAACGTAGTCCCTCTTCATCAAGAGATTATTAATTTTTTCACCAGATTTATGTAATTGCACATGGGGACTTTTAAGGGCTTCGAATATAGACTGTAATTTAGGATGTAGTGCAGCCTCTTTGCGCCCCTTTTCACCATATAAAAACTTTCCTAGGCTGCATTGAGTATGGTCGAACTTAACATTCACCCCATTTTTTTTAGATACAATGGCCTGCTGTACCTTGAAAGCCCACCCCATATGATCTAATTAAAAAAAAAAAAAAAATAGGGGCAGATCTGGGTC
>JADGED010000031.1:13725-16955 GCA_016744555.1 Desulfuromonadaceae bacterium | reverse complement strand
TAGCTTGTTAGCTTTATTGATAAGCTTTCTGCCAATAACTAGGTTACTTTCACTGCTCGTAGTTCAAGGTTTTGCCGACTCTGAATATTATTTTTACACTACATAGTAGTGCGGTTAAGAGAAATTGTTAAGGATTCTAATTATATTATATGCCCTCAGTTAGTTAGTTTCTGTTGTTTTTTTGTCCAACTAAGATAATCCTGTTCCCCCTGTTTGATTTTTTTTGGTAAGATTTTGTACGTGTAATAATTTTTAGGCCGCAAGATAGAAATAAGCCTTCTAGTTGCAGAGGGGTGAAAATTTGTTTATGTCCATAGCGGTTAGTTGAATAGAAGGTAGATAGAAATAAGCTCATCTTTTTTGAACATGCCATATAAGCGAACTCACTGAGTCTATATGGAAGAGTCATTCTTGAAGGTGTGTCTAAAAGTAACATTCCGTCTGGTTTAAGCAATTTCACTGCTGCCGCTAAAGTTTCAGCCGGAAAATCTACATGTTCAATCACGTCCCACAGGGTAATAAGGTCAAAATGATCTTTAAATCCACCCTGCCAGTAAGGGTCATCAACCAGTTCTGGATTTAATCTAAGGGCGGACTTTTCTTCGGCATATTGACGACGAAGGTGACTTGGTTCAATTCCCCAGGTTTCGGCTCCCTGCCCACGCATGAGTAACTGAAACTGCCCAACTCCAGCACCAATATCAAGAGCTTTTGCCGCTGATAAATCAACATGTTTTTGCACCAATTCGAGACGCAACTGGTGGTTCTGTTCTCCATCTGCCAGTCGCGCTTCGATATATCTGTACGATTTGTCACTTAGTTCGGCGTTGCTGTTTAGGCCGCTGGTTCCATCAAGGTAGTTGAGAAAATGAAAATCACATTTTTTACAGACGTAGATGACAGCATCGCCAAGGTCGTAGCCAGGTTCTGCAGCTAAGCTTTTGCACAGCTTGCATTGGTTGAAATTGTAATTGGTTGCTGTCATAGATGCTTTACCTGCTGCCGGATTATTGCTGAAATCGCTTTGTTGACCTTATAGCAGGGGCTGGGATTAGATGGAAGAGGGTTTGGGTTAGCGAAAAAAACTTGACTGGGTAAAAGTAGCTGCGTATATAGTTGTCTAGTTAACTAAAAGTTGTGAGGTAATAGGATGAAATGTGATTGTGAAGATGTTCCGTTAGGGCGACTCCTTTATTGTACTGCGCAAGACTTGTTTAATGCCGGCGAGCGTATGTTGAAATCGTCTGATGTTACCCTTGAACAGATGCATGTTTTAAAAGAGCTGACTGTTAATGACGGGATGAAGCAAAAAGACCTTGGTGAAAAAATTACTAAAACACCGGCTAATATGACGCGTATACTCGATCGGTTGGAGGGGAAAGGGCTGCTAGAGCGGCGCAATTGCCCCGATGATCGCCGAGCGATACGAGTTCATATTACTCCTGATGGGATACGTGTTTGTGGACAGGGGCGAAAACTATTTGAAGCGTTTGCAGCAGAAATATTTTCTGGGGTAACTGAAGAGGAAATGGCAGTAAGTAGATGCTTTTTTGATAAAGTACAGGCTAATGTTTCCAAGTTTAATCTCAAAGCAGAGGAGAAATAGAGAGTGAAACTATTAAATATTATCGTTGCCATGATGGCCGTTTGTGTTTTGAGTAGCCCGGTTTTGGCTCAGGATGGACCACCGCCAGCTAAAGTGGTGGTGGCAAAAATTGTTGAGCAAAGTGTCGCCGAAAACCGTGAAATGTTGGGAACCTATTATTACGATCGGGTCAGCAATGTCTCTTCTGAGGTAGCTGGATTGGTTAAAAACGTTAATGTCCGCGCTGGAGACTTGGTGCGCAAAGGTGATCGTCTGTTATCGCTGGACACCAAAATCTTGGATAAAAATATTGAATTAAATACTCGGCGCATTGAGCAAATAGCGATAAAAATCAAAAATGCTGAGCGTAATTACAAACGGTTGCTCGATCTGTTTGAAAAAGATGCCGCCAGTGAAAAGGATTACGAAGATCTTTATGATTCCTACTTGGAATTAGTTAAAGAGGCAGAGATCGCCAATATAGATTTAGAAAAATTACAAATTCAGAAGCAAAAAAGTACCATCGTAGCTCCGTTTACCGGGGTGGTTTTAACTAAAAGTGTTGATCTTGGTGATTGGGTAAATCAGGGGAAAGCGCTACTTGGGGTTGGGTCAAAAGCTGATCAATTTGTAAAAGTCCCTGTAGCAGAAACCCTGCTTAAGTTTATCAATGTTGGTGACAATCTTAATGTTACGATCAATGCTTATGATGAGGAAGTACAGGGGGCCTTTGTTGGCATTGATCCCCAAGCCGATGAAAAAACCAAAAATATTTACTTGAAGATAAGAGTTCCGTATCGACAAAATGTTGCAACCAATATGTCGGCAACGGTATTTATACCGGTTAGTGCGAAAAAATCGCTAAAAATTATTCCACGCGAAGCGGTAATCAAATTTAAAGGTGCCGATTTCGTTTATACAGTTAAAGATGGTAAAGCTGCAATCTTGCCAATTAATATCGTTACCTATCTGGAAGGTAGTGTCGGTGCCGACAACCCCTATTTCGTTCCCGGTATGCCAGTTGTAGTTGAAGGTAATGAGCGGTTGCGTCCAGATCAGGCAGTAACTGTAGTCGGAGATAAATAATGGATTGGATTAAATATGCGATAAATAAGCCTGTCACCGTTGCTGTGGCGGTTATCATGATCGTCATGTTTGGCATCATCGGTCTGAATAAACTACCGGTGCAGCTTACTCCTGATGTTGAAACACCACAGATTTCGGTTAGTACTGTTTGGGGCGGGGCAACACCGAACGATATTGAAAAAGAGGTGATCGAAAGGCAAGAGAAAGTCCTAAAAGGGCTCCGTGGCTTAACGACGATGGAGAGTGCCAGTTTTAATAGCTACGGGGAGATAACCCTGAGCTTTGAGTTGGGCACCAACCTAGATAATGCTTTGCTGCGGGTCTCCAATAAGTTGAATGAGGTCAACGGCTATCCCGACAATATGGATAGTCCGGTGATTGATGCCGCTGGGGCGCAAAGTTCGCCGGTAATGTGGATCACCCTTAAAACCTTGGCAGAGAATACAGTGCCGATCCGGCAGTTTCGCACCTTTTTTGAAGATGAGGTGCGGCAGTATTTGGAGCGGGTTGAAGGTGTCGGCTCCATGTTGGTTTTCGGCGGTACCGAAAATGAACTCCA
>JADGED010000031.1:11305-13715 GCA_016744555.1 Desulfuromonadaceae bacterium | reverse complement strand
GTTGCCGACGCTGAAAAAATGGCGATCCACAACGTCACCATTAATCAAATAACCGCCGCAATTCAGAGTGCTAATAACAATGTCTCTGCTGGTGTTTTGGGGATGGGACGGAAAAATTACCGGATCAGAACTGTTAGTAAGTTTGAGACCCCTGCCGAGGCGCTGAACGTGGTCATCTTTGATGATGGTCTGAAGCGGGTCTATTTAAAAGATGTCGCTGCGGTGGAAATGGGCTTTGCTAAAGAGGCATCGGCAATTCTACATAACGGCGAAGAGATGATTGTCGTTGGGGTACGGAAAGAGCAGGGCGCCAATGTTTTAGAAATGACCGCCAGAGTTGAAGATCAAATTAATTTTTTGAACGGCGGGATTTTAAAGGAAAGCGGCGTTTACTTAAATATTACCTATGATCAGCGTGAATACATCAACACCTCGATTGATCTGGTGAAGAAAAATGTTTTGATTGGCGCTATTTTGGCAATTATCGTGTTGCTGCTGTTTCTGCGTAGTGCAACTTCGACTATAACCACGGCGGTGTCGATCCCCATTTCTGCTATCGGCACGTTTGTGTTTATGTGGCTGATGGGGCGCAATATTAATGTTGTCAGCCTCGCTGGGATCTCGTTTGCAGTCGGCATGTTGGTTGATAATGCCATCGTTGTGCTGGAAAATATCGATCGCCACCGCAGCATGGGAAAAAAGGCATTTGCTGCGGCTTATGATGGCGCGAAAGAGGTTTGGGGGGCCGTACTGGCTTCTACTGCCACTACAGTAGCAGTATTTTTACCGGTTATTTTTATTCAAGAAGAGGCGGGGCAATTGTTCCGCGATATCGCTATTGCGATCACTTTTTCCATTCTGTTAAGTTTATTTGTTTCGGTATCGGTAATCCCGGCATTAATCTACCAATTTTATAAACGCAAAAAGGTTAAAACAGCTGCAGATTTAAAACCGAGTAAAATTGGTGGATATTTTGTCTCCACGGTCATGTCTATCTCTAACCTATTTTTAAAGAATGTAGCCACAAGGATTGCCTCGGTCGTCTTCTTTACCCTGTTTTCATTGTCAATTGCAGCGTGGATGATGCCACCGGCAGAATATTTGCCCCAGGGTAATCAAAACCTCATACTCAATATTCTTATTCCGCCGCCGGGTAATTCGGTAGAAAAGTACAAGGATGTCGGCGACTATATCTTCACCGAGCTTGACCCATATTTTAACGAAGACAACAAAGACGGTGTGCCGCAAATTAAAGATGTATTTTACGTCGGTGCCGAACGCTTTAACATCTTTGGTGCTATAAGCCAGCACGAAACCCGTGCCAAAGAGATGATGCCGCTGATGAACCGGATTATGAATTCGTTACCGGGGGTGTTTGGGGTAAGTATCCAGCAGGGGATTTTTGATAACGGTATTGGTGAGGGGCGTAATCTCGAAATTAATATTTCGGGAACCGATATCAATGCCATTGTCGATGCCGGGCGAACCTTGTATGGCGCGGTTTCCCAAGCGGTGCAGGGGGCGCAAATTCGACCAATCCCGTCGTTGGAAACCAGTTATCCAGAAGTAAATATGTATGGCGACAAAGAGAAGCTGGCGGCAAATGGTTTGTCGGAGGCCGATCTGGGTTTTTATGTAGATGTTTTGATGGATGGTCGGAAAATATCGGATTTTAGTCCTTCAGGGGTCAAACAGATCGATCTGGTGCTAAAAGGTGACGATGCCACCTACAAAACTCCAGAAGATATTTTGAATGGGATTTTGGTCAATAATCACGGTGACCTCATCCGTCTCAACGATGTTGCCAATATCGAATATTCCAGTGGTATGCCACAGATAAATCACCTAGAGCGTAACCGAACCATTACCCTGCAGGTGACGCCACCAGCAACTGTGCCGTTGCAGGCGGCAATGGATACGATTAAAAATGATATTGTCGCCCCAATGCTGCAAGCGGGAACCCTTGGTGATGTTAAGGTTGCCATCGGTGGTAATGCCGACAAATTGGTGGAGACCATGGATGCGTTAAAGTGGAACTTGCTGCTGGCGCTCCTTATCACCTATTTGCTGATGGCAGCACTGTTTGAAAACTTCCTTTACCCGTTAATCATTTTGTTCAGTGTGCCGTTGGCTGCTGCGGGTGGTTTTGTCGGCTTGAAGTTGGTCAACATATTTATCGCTCCACAGGGGTTCGATGTCTTAACCATGTTAGGGTTTATTATCCTCATTGGTACGGTGGTTAATAACGCCATCCTCATTGTCCATCAGTCTCTCAACAATGTGCGCTACAACGGCATGGTGGGGGTTCCAGCCATCAGCAATGCGGTAAGAACTCGGATTAGACCTATCTTTATGAGTGCTACCACCAGTCTGTTGGGGATGTCGCCGCTGGCAATCTCAACCGGTGCCG
>JADGED010000031.1:0-11295 GCA_016744555.1 Desulfuromonadaceae bacterium | reverse complement strand
TTTCTACCGTTTTCACCATTTTTGTCATCCCATCGTTATTGGCATTTTTTATCGGTTATGAAAGGAGCAGAGAAGATGAAACCAAGACTGCTTAATTTAGTTATAGCTCTGCTATTACTGGCTACTCCGGCATTTGCCACGACCTTAGAACAGTTGCAATCTATGGCGATAGAAAAGCGTCAAGTAGTTGAGGCCTACCGTCTAAATATCCGTAAGGCGCAAGAGTCAAAAAAAATTGCTCGGGCGGGTTACCTGCCGTCTATCGATTTAAGCTATAGCATCAATATGCTCGACGAAGAATCGACCACCGAAGCCGAAGAGAATAGTGTTTTTTATGGTGCTCTGTCGTGGAATTTGTTCTCTGGTTTCAAAGATAAATACACCTTGTCAGGCGCTGAAATTGAGAAAAAGATTCAGCAGTTAAACTTAGTTAGTATTAAGCAAGATATAAAGTTTGATGTCTCTTTGCGCTACTTGGCCATCTTTAATAGTCAAGCGAGCTTAGCTGTCGCCGAAGATTCTTTTGAGACGTTAAGTAAAATTTACACTGACGCAGATAATCGCTATAAGGTTGGTATCATAAAGAAAAACGATGTCCTTAAGATTAGGGTTGATCTTGATAATGCCGAAATTGATCTGAAAAAATCTCAGGCGCAAGTGCAGAAAAGTATCACCTTGTTGGGGCGGGCTATAGATAGTGATATAGAGGCTAGCGATCTCGATTTTTCTGAGCTTGGGTATTTGCCTACACTTGATAGTAATGCTACTTGTGAAACGCGGATGGTTTCCTATCGAAGTGATGTGTTGGCCTTGCAAGAAATGGTTAATTCAGCCCAACTGGCGGTAAAGCGAGAACGCTCGAGACTGTATCCAAGTGTCGACTTTACTTCAAGCTATAGTAAGTATGACGATGATTATGCCAATGGTAGCGGTGATATAGAGGAATACGAAGTGCGACATCAATTGACCGCTTCAATTAATCTGTTTGATGGTTTGGCTAGCTCTGCCCATATCAACCGAGCTAAGTATGAATCGAGCCGCAGTCGCTACGATCTCTACGAGCTAATTCGAGATTTAAAGACGGAGTTGAAAAATATATTTTTAGATTTAGATGTGGCAAAGCAAAATATTGTCGTTGCTAGTCGTAGCATTAAGCAAGCCGAAGAAAATTTGCGCATTAGTCGTCTTACCTATGGCGAAGGGCTTTCCACTGCATCCGATTTATTGGATGCCATTACGGTATTGTCACGAGCAAAGTTTAATCGGGTAAGTGCTAAAACCGAATATCTAACCCACTATTTCACTATTATGCGCATGGTGGAAGATTTTTAAATCCCATTTTGCAGTGTGTCGATGACGTAAATTTAGTGTAGTGCTAGTTTGAAAGGAAAGTCTCTTGGTTCTTGGAATTACGGGAAATATAGCTTCTGGTAAAAGTAGTGTTGCTGCTGAGTTTGCCAGGCGTGGAGCTGTCGTCGTGGATGCTGACCAATTAGCTCGGGAGGTGGTAGCGGTTGGGTCAGATACCCTTAGAAAGTTGGTGGCAGCTTTTGGCGATGATATCCTCAAAAAAAATGGTGATTTAGATCGCGATCGGCTTGGACAAATGGTTTTTGCCGATGTCCAAGTTCGGGCAATGCTGAACTGCATTATCCATCCTGAAATTGCAAAAAGATCGGCTGAACGCCTGCAAGAGCTACGGCAAAATGGTGACGCCCCTATGATTATCTATGAAGCGCCACTGCTGTTTGAAGTGGGAGCAGAGTCAAGGGTCGATAAGGTATTGGTGGTTAAGATTGACAAAAGAGAGCAGTTAGCGCGCCTACAAGCCCGTGATGATTTAGATGAGGTCTCTGCGCTGTTACGGATTGATTCTCAAATGTCGCAAGCTGAGAAGGTTGCACGTGCCGACTTTGTTATCAATAATTCGGGGGATTTTGCTGCTACATTGCAACAGGTCGATTCTTTGTGGCAGCAGCTGATTACATTGTAGCTAGTTTTTTAATTTGGAGAACCAGCCGAGCCTAAAGGGTAGAAACGTGCATAGATGTGAGTGGTGTGGGGATGATCCTCAATATATAGACTATCATGATAAGGAGTGGGGGGTCCCAGTACATGATGACCGTCTCTTGTTTGAATTTTTGGTTTTGGAAGGGGCGCAAGCTGGCCTTAGTTGGCTGACAATTTTGAAAAAACGGCATAATTATCGTCAGGCATTCCACAACTTTGATTGTGATACTGTTGCTAATTACACTGCTGTTGACGTAAATCGTCTCCTTGGCGATGCCGGTATTGTGCGTAATCGCCTTAAGATAGAAGCGGCGATTAAAAATGCTCGAGGCGTTCTTGATTTACAAGCTGAGTTTGGGTCGCTAGACTCCTATCTTTGGCGTTACGTTGATGGAACTACAATTCAAAATAGTTGGAAGTCAATGGCAGAGCTACCTGCAAAAACGAAACTTTCTGAACAGATGAGTAAGGACTTAAAGCAGCGTGGGTTCAATTTTGTTGGGCCAACTATTTGTTACGCATTTATGCAAGCGGTGGGGATGGTTAACGATCACATCTCTAGTTGTTTTCGTCATGCTGAAGTTAAGCAACTCGCCTAGCAGCAGGGTATTCCATATAGCGAAATTGTAGTTGGCGTACGGCAGTAGATTTGGCAAAACCTTGAAATGCTACATGGTGAAACGTTATATTTAGGTCTGCTTAGCCACCCCATTTATGGGATTGGTTATAAGGGGTGAAGCCTTAATTTTTAAAGTCGTGCTTTTTCTCGTTTGGCTATGAATATAGTTAAATGCCAAGCATAAAGTTACTGCAGCGGAGAAAAACATCCTTTTGGCAAGGATTGTAGGCAGCAGTTAATACATGTGGGACGGCGGTGCTGTAGCAGTGAAACCGCTTGCTGTTACCGCCCAATTGTCGATAGATGTTTGCGGCAGTACCTGCTGCGATAGTGGCGTCTCCACTTGATGTAAGGGTAATGCTAGGTGTCGTTATTTTGTCGAGGTTGCCATCTAACTGTTTGCAGAGCTTTATGATTTGTGCCACCCCTTTAAGTGGGCGTTTCTGATAATAGTATGGCTGCTCTGTTAACGGAATATTCTTGTTTTGATAGGGAGCGATGTAGCTAAGTAGCCCAGAAATTGGTGCAAGTGGGTGCTTTAGCTGTAAGAATGGTGCTAATAAAATAAGTTTTTCTGGTTGCTGAGTTAGTGCCAGTTTCAAGGCTAAGACTGCGCCTGTACTGAGGCCGGCAACACTAACTTTATAGCCTTTATTGATTAAGGATTGATAGTTGCTGCTGATGGTAGTTAGCCATTCGTTTGCGGTACGGTCTCGCAGATCTTCTGGGTTGGTGCCGTGCCCTGGTAGGCGGGCTCCATAAACAGTAAAGTTTTGTTGGTGCAAATGGTTGGCTAAAGGGCGCATCTCCCAAGGGCTGGAACCAAAGCCGTGGATCAGCAATATCGCTTGTTTGTTGGGGGTTGTAGCATTGAGAAAGTAGGGTAGGTTGCCAGGATTAGTAACCCCTTGGTCATGAGCTTTTTCAATCTCTTGCTCAAACCATTTCATCGTAGCAATGTCTCCGTACCAATAAAAAAGGCTCCCATTCGAGGAGCCTTTTTGTTAATTGTGGGGCTGTAAAATTATTTTGGATAGCCAAGGCGAGTGGATAGCTCGGCAGAGGCTTTAAGCACTAGTGGGACGAGTTCGCTTTCGGTTCGGGAATTGCTAACTCGCATGGTAGGGCCGGAGATACTAATAGCACCAACGATGCGTCTGGTGTAGTCACGAATCGGCGCAGCGATACAGCGAACTCCAAGGTCGAGTTCCTCATCATCAAAAGCGTAGCCTTGTTCACGAACTTTTTCTAGTTCGGTATTTATTGCTTCAGCGTTAATAATTGTTGTTGGGGTGTGCTGTACCATGTTTACGTCACCTAGCAACTCTTCTAGCTCTTCTTCGGTCATGTATGCCATGTGAACTTTGCCAGAGGCGGTACAGTATGCCGGTAATCTAGATCCAACTCTAGAAACAACCCTAACTGTAAGATTGGTTTCAACGACATCTAGGTAAACAATGTGGTTTTCCTTGTAGATAGCAACATATGCAGTTTCGTTACTCTCAGCAACGATATCTTCAAGAATTGGTTTGGCTTGGCGTAGTAGACCCATCTGTTTGATAAATGTCTGTCCAAGCTCTAGGGCTTTAAGTCCTAAACGGTAGTTTTCTGTCGCTTTGTTTTGCTCAATATAACCACGAGATTCAAGCGTGGCAAGAAGGCGGAAAACATTGTTTTTGTGCAGCTTGAGTCGCTTGCTTAGTTCGGTAACGCCGAGCTCATCGACATCATCGTGAAATTGTTCAAGCAGATCAAGTGCGTGGGATACAGCTTGGATGATGTATTCGGATTTATCTTTCTTGACCATTGTTTCTGTACCCTTCGTGTTTTTTTATAATAGATAAGGCATGAATACTAGCCTCAGAAACGGGTTTCTGTCAAGTAGTAACGGGGACTTGGCGATGGTTTTCTTATCGTCTTGGTAAAATTATAGAACAGCGTTATGCAATTGTCAAACGGGGGCCGTTTTTTAATTAAAATAACACTCTTGGGGCAGGGATAATCTATAATAAAAGTAACACTTACTGGTATGGAGTTAAGTATTTATGGATCTTACCTGCTTACTTTAATCTATGTGTTGGAAGTCTTGAAGGTTTTTCCGTGTGCTTTAAGTTTTTATTAGTTCACGTAGGACGCTGGTGGCGTAACACCCTTTTGGTAACGTGAAATTAAGAGTTAGAAAGTTTGGTCCAGTGGCAACGATGCTGGCGTGTTGTAGGGGAAAACGTAGTGGGCGACGTTCTCCAGTCATGGTTAAGTTTGAAGCTAAGTCCCAACTCTCTAAGGTTAAGCCTGATTCTGCCATTAAGGCAAGTTCTGCCTGACCTGGTTCTCCCTTTGCCAGCATGGATTTGGTCCCAAACAGTGGCGCTGATGGGCTAATTTCTAAGCTTTCAACTCGTGATTGTTCCGCTTTTGCCTCTTCGATACGAAAGCAGGCGCCGTTGACATGTTTAACGGCAATATCGCCATCGAGTAATTGATCAACGTTCGCTAGGCGTTGATTAACTAGTTGGTCAAAAAGTTGTGATTGGGTTGCAGAAAGAAATAGGCGTAATATATTTCGTGGTAATGCTAGTACCGCTGACTCGGCTGACTTTCCCTTTAATAACTGTTGCAGCATGCGACGTTCATCGCGCATTTGTTTGGGCAAGGCACTTATGGCACAGTCGAGTTCACCTTGGCGATAATGGCTAGCTGCTAATTTCCAGCTGGGATTACGTATTAATTCTGGGTCGCCAATATATTCGCGACAAAATTCGGTAAATTGTTTTTGTAGTAGTAGCAGGCCTAATTGTGCCGAGTTGCCGAGAATTCCGTAACGTTGCTCGCCAAATAAGTTTGGTACCCCACGTTTACGTAACTGTTCGAGGATCGCTTCAGCGTTATTTTTTGCAGCGCCAACGGTTTCGCGGACCGTAATGGTGAAACGGTTCCCGGCTAAATGGCCAAGCCGAAGTTTATTGCCATGTTGGGCTGTGCTGAGTATTTTAGCATTATCTAGGTTCAGTTTTTCAACTTGATCAAGTTTATTGAAGGGTACAGAAACCATTTGACGAGTTAAAGCACGAGCATCCTTAAGTCCAGCGTAACCAATTTCACGGTCTTTTAATTTGAGTCCCCTAGCTATTTGAGAGAGAAGATTGTGGGTAGTTATCCCAGCTTTTTCAATCCACAGATAAAGGTGTTCACCGTTGTTTGAGCATGGATACAGTGGGATCTCTTCAACTTGAAAATCTTCTGGTGATTGTTTGTAGCTACCACCGATACCGGGTAGATCTGCAGTTAACCAACTCAATTATTCCCCCTTTGGCCAGCGCAGCCTAAAGCCTTTAGCAATAGTAGGTGGCGCAATTTCAAGGCCAGCCTTTTTGCGATAACGGCATAAGTAAATTGGTTGCTCACGATCAAGAAAACGTTGCATATATTTTGATATTGGGTAGTTATCAAGGTTATGGCTGTATGGTGTTGTTGCTTGATTGTTAAAACGGCTATCAGTGCTTAATAATTCGGCTGCCGATTCACCATAATCGACAAAGTCGGTACAAAAATTTAATTCACCATCATCTTGTAGACAAAAAAGCGCCAAGTCCAAAAAATCTTGATTTAGTAATCTCCGTTTCCGTTGCCGTTTTTTTGGCCATGGGTCGGGGCAGTTAATATAGATCGCCTGCAAGCTGCCCTCTCCTAGGTAGTGATGGAGAAGGTAGCGAGCTTCAATTCTAAGCATAAGAATATTGGAAAGGTTGGCATGTTCTATCCGTGTGCAGGTTTGGCGGCAGCCACGATTGAAAATGTCAATGGCAATAAAGTTGCGCTCGGGGTGCCGAGCGGCAACTTGCACAACAAAATCGCCAATACCGCAACCAATTTCTAGGGCAAGGGGATTGTTATTGCCAAATAGGGCGGCAAAGTTGCCAGCTTGCTTTAATCTTGCTTCGGAGATAAATACCGGTGAGGTAATCAGGGTCATTCTTTGAGACATCGATTTCTTCTTTTATTTATAGTCTAAATTGTAGAGAAAGTTGCCAATTTGTTGGCGTTCTTCGGCAGAAAGTGAAATGTAGCTGGGCATTAATTCAGTATCCGGTTTTCGTTGCGCATTTAAATGAATATCAATTTGTTTAGTCGTTAAACGGCTGCCCACTTGGTTGAGATTTGATGCTATAGTTCCCCCACTGCTGCCGATGATGTGGCAACCTTTACAACCAAGGGCATGTATCAATTTAAGCTCTGGTCTAATTTGTAACTCTTCGGTAGCAGTAAGCGCTACAGTAGTTGCGAAAAACACCAGCACGGTGGCATAAAATATAGTTGTTGTAATGCGCATTTAATTTACCTTTATTTGGTGCATTAGTGGCGATGGTTCTCCGATGCCAATCAGTTCCAGTTTTTTGCTTTTGACTTAAGTAACTGCAAACTGCGCAATTCAATAACTTTTCGGTGCAATAATTTATACTCGTAGTAGCTTAACATTGCAATCGTTCAGGTTGTTGTGCGCAAAATGGTTGCTTTAGGTGGAATCGAGGATTACCTTTGGTAGGGTGAAATTAGTGGAGAAACTTTATGGATATACCAATTTCAAAACGTAGCACAATGGTAGAGCCTTTTTTGGCGATGGAGTTGATGGAGCGTGCGAAAGAGTTGGAAGCACAGGGTCGAGAGATAATCTATCTTTGCCTTGGTGAGCCAGACTTTGCTACGCCACCAGCAATTCTAGCGGCTACAGAGCAGGCCTTGGCAGCTGGTGCGACATCTTATACTCATTCGCTTGGTTTGTTGGAGTTGCGTCAAGAGATTTGTCGTCACTATCTCAATTACTACGGGGTTAAGGTTGTCCCAGAGCAGGTGATTGTCTCTTCTGGTACCAGCCCGCTGATGTTGCTTTTGTTTTCTACAATTTTGGACGAAGGCGATGAATTGATTCTAACTGATCCCGGTTATGCTTGTTATCCGGGGTTTGTTAAGTTTGCTGGAGGAGTGCCGGTATTGCTTCGAACAACGGCAAAAGATGGTTTTCAGCCACGAGTCCAGCAAGTAGAAAAGCTAATTACTGCAAAGAGTCGTGGCCTATTAATTAATTCACCTTCTAATCCTGCTGGCTCTATATTGTCTGGCAAGGAGATGGCGGCACTGGCAGAATTACCTGTTCCAATTATTTCTGATGAAATTTACCATGGTTTAACCTATGCAGGCGATGAGCACACTATTTTGGAATTTACCGATAATGCTTTTGTGCTTGGCGGGTTTTCCAAGGCTTACGCTATGACTGGTTGGCGACTGGGCTACATGATTGCTCCATTGACATGTATGCGTACGTTGCAAACGCTACAGCAAAACTTTTATATTTGTGCTAACCATTTTGTCCAATATGGGGGTGTCGCCGCTTTGCAGAAGTGCGAAGGTGATGTAACCCAAATGCGTAACACTTACGATGAACGCAGGAAAGAACTGGTTGCCCGTTTACGTACCATGGGGTTTGGGGTCCATTTTGAGCCTAAGGGGGCATTTTATGTCCTTGCTGATGCTCGACATATTGACTCAGATTCGCAAAAACTAGCGCTTGATATACTAGAAAAAACTGGAGTTGCAATAACCCCTGGGGTAGATTTTGGCTCCGGAGCTGAGGGCTATTTAAGGTTTTCCTATACTCGTCCCATTGCCGAAATAAATACCGCTTTAGAGCGGATAGAAGTTTATTTACAACAACGAAATAATTGATTTAGAACTTAATTTAGCTTAAGGAGAATTTTATGCTTATTGTCATGCATCATCACGCCACCCCAGAACAGGTGGACCAGGTAATTGCTGCCGTTAAAGTGATGGGTTTAACCGCAGAGCCGATACCCGGCAGCCTCCGGACAGCAATTGGAGTGCTTGGTAATCAGGGCTATGTTGATGATTCTACTATCCGTACCCTGCCCGGAGTGCGTGAAACTATTCATGTTAGTAAGCCATATAAGATGGCCTCCCGGGATTTTCATCCAGAGGCTTCGATAATTGATGTTGCCGGAGTAAAGTTTGGTGATGGTGAAAAACCGGTAATGATTGCTGGCCCCTGTTCTATTGAGTCAGAACAACAGATGATGGACGCTGCCGAGCAGGTCAAGGCTGGTGGGGGACAGATGCTCCGTGGCGGGGCATTTAAACCTCGGACTGGGCCGCATTCTTTCCAGGGACTTGGAATTGAAGGATTAAAATACCTGCAGCAGGCCGGTAAAGCCTATGGTTTACCAGTAGTTACTGAAGTGATGCGAATAGAGCAGCTTGATCCGATTTGCAAATATGCCGACATGTTGCAAATCGGTGCGCGTAATATGCAGAACTTTGACTTGCTTAAAGAAGTTGGCAAAACCAAACACCCAGTTCTCCTTAAGCGGGGTATGAGTGCTACAATTGAAGAGTTTCTCGCAGCAGCAGAATATATTTTGTCCGAAGGTAATGGCAATGTTGTCCTCTGTGAACGTGGTATCCGTACCTTTGAAACTGCTACCCGTAACACCCTTGACCTTTCGGTGGTACCGCTGGTGCGCGAATTAAGTCACCTCCCTATTGTTGTTGACCCGAGCCATGCCACCGGTAAGCGGATGCTGGTTCCAGTTATGACTAAGGCAGCATTGGTTGCTGGTGCCCACGGTATCATGATGGAGGTTCATCCGAATCCAGCTCAAGCACTGTGCGATGGGGCACAAAGTTTAGCGGGTGGTGATTTTGCTGAATTGATGCAAGAGATTGAGCGGTTGTTGGAGTTTCTGCAATCATGATCGTTTAGGTGCTGCTTGTTTCCCTCGTGATTTAGCTAGGAGAATGGGATGAAAAAACCAAGAAGTTTGATTGGCACGATACAATTATCGCTGTGGCTTTTATCGTCCCTGCTGGTGGTTGTGCTTGGTTTTTTGTGGATAAGTGCAGAGCTTAATCATTCCAGACTGCAGCAAGAGACTATTAGAACAACGGCATTAGAACGGCAGCGTGAGAAACTTAGGTCAGAGATAGATTCAATCGTTGCTCAGGTTGAGTACAAAATCGGGCAACTTGAAAAAAAGGTAAGGGGTGAAGTTAAGGAGCGCACCGAAGAGGGTTACAGTACTGCTTTGTATATTTATGAGCGCAATAAGGCTCATAAGAGTGATGCTGAGATAGCTAAAATAATCCATGATGCACTCTTTGCCGCATCTTGGGATGATGGCAAAGGCTATTACTTTGCTGAAGACATGCAGGGCACAGAGCTGATAAACCGCAACAACCCAGAACTCGAAGGTCAAAATATTCTTGATGTTCAAGATAGCAATGGAAAATATATAGTTAGAGAACTTTTGCAAGTTGTGAACTCTGAAGCAAGAGAGGGTTATTGTACTTACTCTTGGAACCGACCTAGTGCCCCTGGAGTATTGGTCCCTAAAATATCGTATGTAAAGTTTTTTGCTCCGTTAAATTGGATGATTGGGACAGGAACCTACCTGGACGACGCTGCAAACAAGATTAAACAAGAGGTGCTTTTACGCTTAAATAACTTTCAGCTTACAGATGGAAAATATGCTTTTGTTGGTTCTTTCGATGGAACTTCCTTGGCTAAGCCTGCCAAAGGGAAAAATATGTGGGATGCAACCGATCCCAATGGCGTCAAAATAGTTCAAGAGCTAATTAAGCAGTCACAAAATGGTGGTGGGTTTGTCGAATATGTTATGCCCAAGCTTGCTGGGCAGCGCCCATCACCAAAATTAAGTTATGCAAAGCAAGTTAAGGGTTGGGATTGGTACATAGGGACAGGTGTTTACATTGACTATATTGAAGACGAAATTGCTTCTGCTCAGAAAAACACGCACGATGCGATTCAAAAGATTATTTTTAAAGCCGTTTTGGTTCTTTTCCTTTTCCTTCTCGTCTCCTATTTATTCTCGTGGGTAATGTCGAGTAAAATTAAAAACAATCTCAGTCTATTTCTTGAGTTCCTACACGAATCTGCAACTAAAAGAATTTCTATACCCGCTGAAAAAGTGTCATTTAAAGAGTTTCGTTCGTTGGCATTGTCGGCTAATCAGATGGTGGCCGATAGGCATTTAGCTTGGGAAGAACTAAATGCTGAACAGGAGCGGCTAGCAGTTACTCTACAAAGTATCGGTGATGGGGTAATGACCACCGATACCGCAGGAAATGTTGTATTGCTAAATAAGGTTGCGGAACAATTGACCGGTTGGAGCAATACTGATGCACAGGGAAAAGCTTCAACCAAAATTTTTAATATTATAAACGAGAATAGCGGTGAGAAATGTTTAAGTCCAATTCAGAAAGTATTGGAAACAGGTGAAACAGTTGAGTTGGAAAATCATACTATCTTGTTAGCGAAAGATGGAAATCGGATCAGTATTGCCGATAGTGGTGCCCCGATTCGAAACCATGCTGGGGAAATATTGGGTGTGGTTCTGGTATTTCGGGATGTTACTAACGAACAAAAAATTGAAGAAGAATTATTAAAAATTAAAAAACTTGAGTCGGTCGGGGTTCTTGCCGGCGGTATAGCCCACGACTTTAATAATATTTTGTTTGGCATAATTGGCAATATTGAGCTTGCGTCAAGACGGCTAGATTCAGAGCATAAGGCTTTTCCACTACTAATTGCGGCACAAAAAGCTAGTAGTCGAGCAGCAAAGCTTACCCAGCAATTA
>JADGED010000319.1 GCA_016744555.1 Desulfuromonadaceae bacterium | reverse complement strand
GATGCAGGAAGCCCCAGAGCTAAAACATTTCTGCATGATTTCGTCAACACAGAGAATGTCTCTACGGATGACAAGCAAGTTGCTCTTGATTGGATGAAAAATCAAAAGCAGCCGTAACTACGTATGGTTGCTACAGCTACATGTACAAAACTCTTACTGTCTCGAGGTGATTATTAATGGGTCAACGCAATTTGTGCATCGCCGTTTTGCTGGTATTTCTTGTCTTCTTACAGGGCTGCGCCGGGGTACGTAATAGCTACGAATCGTTGCTGGAACAAGATGCAGATGATCAACTTATTGTTCTGCAAGTTGGAGAGAAGCGCGAAGTTCTTGCTGTTGGTAATGGGTTCCCTGGGTGGTGGGGATATTATCCTGGGATCGCTTCCCATGATCCCGGAGTGGCCAGTATAACGTGCAAAATGGGGCGCAGTTTTATCCCGTTTCGCGAACCAGGAATTGTTTTTGGCGGTGAGCGCTGCTACCTCCAAGCTCATAAAGCTGGTGTTACTTGGGTGCTGACAGGAAATAGCTATACTTTGCTTAGGTATGTTGAGGAGCCCGAGTTTAAGCAAGTGTTTGGGGATGCAGGCCGCATGTCAGTGCGTCCTGAGGGCTCGATCACGGTAACAGTAGTTGAAGTAAAAGAGCGTTAAAAAATCCTGCTAGATCAAGAGGTTGAATGTTGAAAAATACGGAAAGTATTGACGAGATTATCCGAACCATTATTGCATCAAAACCGTGGTCTGCTGAGGAGGTTGTCGAAGCGTTTGCGCAGAAAATTGGCTTGTGTGGTGATAACGGTTATGAATCGATCTACTTTCCTGAAAATCAGGATGAGTATGGTGTCGAGGTAGAGGGCTGGGCACAGATTGGACTGGGGATGGTTGAGCTCACCTATTGGGATGGGGAAGAAAAAAGCATTTATCTATCCGAAGTTGCATATAAAGAACATCTCCTTAGGTACCTAGCGGCCGAGAAAATTTCCCTGCCTACCATTGATCGTTTGAGAAACATTCAAGTGGAAAATAGATAAATTTTGCCATAAAGCCACGCTGGAATTTTATCGACGTATTGTTCGCAATAGTTCCAACCTACAGTCGACAGCTGGGTTAAGGAGGTAGTGGTAAATAGTCTCCCCATCGGCTAAAGATGTGTTGTCATCCACTAGGTTTTGATTAGCACTGAAATAAAGTTGTTCCCCGCGCCATTCCAAATCATCGTAGCCAACTAGATCGTCCCACCCCCAGCAAACTGATGGAGCTGCTTTTTGGGCACGAATATCATCGAGGTTGACAATAGAAAATATGCCATGCCCTTCACCGGCATTTTCTTCAATAACAATGAATTTACGTTTTGGCGATACCAGCATACGGAAAGTTGATAAACCGCTAAAAGCCAATGGTTGTGTATTTGTGGCCGTTTTTAAGAAATAAAAGCTTGCTTGGAAAAAATCTTGATTCCCGTCGCGATTTTCGACACAGAGATCGAGCTGCTGACTATCAAGGCCAATTGGTTCGCAAAGCGTACTGTGAATGGTGCCAGAATGTGGCTTCTTATTATGCACTTTCATTGGCGCAGAGCAGCTAGTAAAACCAAGCAATATAAGCAACGGTAAAATTTTAATCATCTTCATGTAACTTCCCCGTGTGTTTTTAGATATTTAAGTTCAATTGTTTTAGCACAAACTGCAATTTTATCCTTAAAACAATATCGTAATGAGTGAAAAGGGTATTTATTTACTTATTCTTTATGGTTTTTTATCCCTGTAATCATACTTTATTGTATTATAGAAATGTTGGTATTAAACTTACCTACTAACTATAAATATAATAG
>JADGED010000318.1 GCA_016744555.1 Desulfuromonadaceae bacterium | reverse complement strand
CTTTGTGAGACCAAAGCAGGAATAGAAATGGGATAACCACGATCAAGAATTATAGCAAGGATACCGATGGCGCTACGCCGTAGCGCGTATGGATCAGCAGTACCAGTTGGAATTAAACCGACGCTAAAGCAGCCACAAATTGTATCAACCTTATCGGCTAGAGAGACAATGGCACCGATATCATCACTCGGCAACTCGCCACCGGCTTGCTTAGGTAGATAATGTTCATAAATTGCGGTGGCAACACGTGGATCCTCGCCATCCATCAACGCATACTCACGCCCCATCACCCCTTGTAATTCGGAAAACTCGTAAACCATCCCGCTTTCCAGATCACACTTTGCCAGCAATGCAGCCCGCTTAGTTAATTCAACATCAGCAGGAGCAAGTTGTTGCGCTAAGGTTACCGATAATGCTTGGAATCTCTCTATTTTTTCATAACTGGTACCAAGTTTGGCTTGATAAACAACCTTTTTCAATGGTTCAAGACGGGCTTCAAGCTTACTTTTTTGATCTTCTTGCCAAAAAAACATGGCATCGGCCAGCCGTGCTTTTAGGACACGTTCGTTACCGGCGACAACAACTTGTGGATCTTTGGTTAAGGTGTTGGCGATAGTAATAAAATATGGCAGCAACTTACCAGAATCGTCTATCAGGGTGAAGTAACGCTGATGTTCACGCATACTGGTAATCAAAAGCTCGTCTGGTAATTGTAAGAACTGCTCCTCAATTGATCCGGCAAGAGCTTGGGGAGTCTCAACCAAAAAGCTTACCTCATCTAAAAGGTCGGCATCAGGATTGATCTTCCCGCCAAGTTTCTCCTCTAGTTCATTCAATTGCGCAATAATTAAATTGCGGCGCTTTTCTATTTCAGGAATAACGTGATGCGCTTCAGCCTTAACCAGATAGTCTTCTACACCGCTAACGGTAAATTCTTCTGGAGCCATAAAGCGGTGGCCACGGGAAACATTGCCACTAGCTATGTCGCCAATTGTAAACGGAACTACGTTCCCACCATAAGTTGCCACGATCCAATGCATTGGTCGAACAAAACGAAAATCTAAATCTTTCCAGCGCATCGACTTCTTAAATGGAATACTGGTGATCATATTGGTTAGAACTTCAGGGAGTTGGATCGCCGAATCACCACCTTCAATGACTTTAGACAAAAACAGGTATTCACCTTTTTCGGTCTTGATGGTTTCAAGTTCTTCTGGCTTTACCCCATTTTTTTTAGCAAACCCAATAGCCGCTTTTGTCGGTTTTCCGTCGGCATCAAAAGCGATACTTGCCGGTGGTCCAGTTACTTCTAACACTTGCCGTTGCTGCTGCTTTGCAACCTTAGCAACTGCAATAGTCAAACGTCGTGGAGTTGCAAACGTACGGACTTCACCATAGCTTATCCGAGCATTATCTAACCCTTTGCACAGCAATCGTTGCATGTCGCTAAGTGCTTGCGGGATAAAACCAGCTGGTATCTCTTCGGTACCCAGTTCAAGAAATAATTCTGCAGACATCTCTTTCTCCAAATTTGAAACCCCAGCCAATAAGATTGACTGAGCGATAATTACTTCTTTAACAACGGGAACCCAAGTTTTTCACGCTGTTTAATATAACCCTCAGCACACATCTTCGACAAATTACGTACTCTGCCAATGTAACTTGCGCGTTCAGTAACCGAGATAGCACTACGAGCATCTAGAAGATTAAATGCATGCGACCCTTTAAGGACAAAATCGTAGGCGGGAAAGACCAGATCTTTTTCCGCTAAACGGATGCACTCTTTTTCATACATATTAAACATCTCGAACAACATCGCGGTGTCGGCCTCTTCAAAGTTGTACTGTGAGAACTCGAC
>JADGED010000317.1 GCA_016744555.1 Desulfuromonadaceae bacterium | reverse complement strand
GATTGGCTCTGCTGGTTTCTGGAACGTCACGAACAGGCAATGAAGCATTCACAATTGACCATCAACAAAGTCATGGGGCTTTCACTTTTTTGGCAGAATGTATCTGATGTCTCTATGAATGATCGACAGCGTAAGGTGGTCAAAAGACTTCTTGAAGCTGGTCAGGACGGCTTTGAAGGGGGGTTCACAGCAAAGAAACATCAAGGTATGGTCCAGGGAAGTCGTGCAACATTAGCTCGTGACCTTGCCGATTTAGTAGAAAAAAGAATATTAATCGTTTCTGGAACAAAGAAAAGCACAAAATATGAGCTAAATTGGGAGCTAGCAACCCCCAACAAAACGTAAAAGGCCCAGGACCTACTTAACCTTGAAACTATAGATAGAAGCAATAAACAGTTTTCATAATTAAACAATTAGTTACCGCATTAAGTTACCCAATATGGGAAACTGCAAGAACAAATCAGGGGAGTGGACCTAATTCTAAAGATTCAATAATTTTCCCCATACAACGCACCATGAGACAAAAACCAAAGCTTATGTCTCATACTTTGACACATAAAGTATTGCCGATACCTCACGGCAAAAACCACCCGAGCGTAATTCAAAGGAAGTCGCGGACCTTGACTCGCTACCTTGCTAATTTAAGTAGAGAAAAAACACCACATATACTCGCAAGTGAAATCTAGCGGCACTCCCATTGTACCGAACCGAAAAAACATCTCCCACGGCATTCAAATTACTGTATAATAATGTGATTCTCTTAAACATTAAATTCAAACGGAATTTTTGATGCGTTTACTTGGCAAAATAATCAGGTCACCATGGTTGCTGTGCCCACTGTTTGGGCTGCTGCTGCTGGTCGCATCACTTGTTAATCTGCCGATATTACTGCAACTAGAATACCCCCTTTACGACCAACTGCTGCAATTTAGACCGGTGCCAGAAAATGATCGGGTCGTATTAATCACTACCGATCAACTCCCACAAACTGCTGCACCTATTTTACAACCAAGCGACGACTTAACGGCAATAATTGTCCAGATTGACCAATTGGGGGGCAAACAAATTGCTTTGCTAAGCCCAGCCGAATTTAACCTGCAAACTAGCCCCGATGAACTAGCTACAGCAAATATACTTAGTACTATGCAAATCACCGTTGCTGCAGTAGCGGTTCGAGGTAAAACCGATCAGCAACAGCAGCTTCCCAGCAGTTCGTTAATTCCTACAGCAGCACAGTTAAGAAGCCCGCAGCAATTACTTTTCAAACTCCAAAATCCGTTAGCTGACTACAAATTAGGCAGCTTGCAGCAATGGTGGTTTTCTGATACTCCGCTCAACAGCGACCAAACCTTACCAACCGGACATCTGATTTTCTCCCCCGATGCCGATGGTAAAATCCGCAGCCAAGCGACATTGTTCCCATGGCAACAGCAGCTACTACCATCACTACCACTGCAATTGGCAATTCAGGCTCATACAGAAAAACTGTCACAACTACAGTTAGGTTCCCCACAGCTTAGCGGCAACCTACGAGTGGGCAGGAAGGAAATTCCCGTTCTTAGCAACTACCGTAGTTTGCTAAATATCTATCCCCGCCAGTTGCCATTTGAGCGCTATAGCAGTCTCGACCTACTGCATAGCAAGCTGCCACCATATGCCCTACAGGATAAGATTGTCCTGATTGGCCCAATCAACAGCTACGGCGACCATCACGAAGTTGCGGGTTATGGCAGTATGAGCACTAGCGAACTGGCAGCAATTGCAACGGCGACACTATTGGACAAATCGCCCCCGCACCGTCCCGATTGGGCGTGGTTAGTGGAAGCGGCGATCCTGCTATACTTTACTGCTATCCTCTTG
>JADGED010000316.1 GCA_016744555.1 Desulfuromonadaceae bacterium | reverse complement strand
ACAAAGAACCCTATCGCCACCGGTGCCAACTTCAGACACAGAGGATTTAACATCCAGGCCGCAAAGAAAAATATAATCAGTGCTCCCAGAATAAACAATGACGCTTCCCAAACTGATACTGCCCCGGCAGGGATATGACGTTCAGCAGTACGGGGATTTTTAGCATCGATCTTAGCATCAATCAACCGATTCAAACCCATTGCAACAGTTCGTGCCCCTACCATAGCAATGCAGATCCAAAAAACTTGTGCAACGCTAGGTGGCTTGCCGTTCGCTAGTGATGCCAACACCACCCCCATCAAAGCAAAAGGGAAAGCGAAAATAGTATGGGAGAATTTAATCATCTCCAATAAGGCTTTAAATTTGATCCAGCTCGGTTTTATATTCATCGATTATCACCCTTTTGATTTTTGATTTGACAATTTACACCCAGACAAGTGATGTAACAAGGTCTTTCACCATTTGTTTACGACAGTAGCTCTGTTATGATACCTAAATGGTCGAATTATTATCCGAATATGGGCTAGGATCACTGTTTTTAGTCAGTTTTTGTGCCTCAACTTTGCTACCGTTAGGGTCAGAATGGCTTTTAGTTGTGGTGTTATTACAGGGAAGTAATCCTGTTGTCGCTGTTGGAATTGCTACGTTGGGAAATAGTCTAGGCTCTGGCACCAACTATCTGATCGGTTTTTACGGTGGTGAATGGCTAACAGCAAAAGTTTTGCGGATAAACGAACAACAGCAACAGCGGGCCAAATTATGGTTTAACCACTACGGTAGCTGGTCGCTGCTGTTGGCGTGGCTGCCAATTGTCGGCGACCCGCTCTGTCTGGTCGGTGGCATGCTCAAAACGCCACTACTGCGTTTTACTTTGTTAGTAACTACCGGCAAAGGATTACGTTATTCGTTCATAGCACTAATAACTCTATATAGTACTTATATTTCACATATTCTGGATTAATATCATAATGCTTTACACACCGGCGTTTGCTGCCCTTTTTCTAGCTAACCTTTGTTTGGTTGCCAGTTATTCAACTTTTTTCCTGTTTTTATTGTTCATCACTGAGCATGGTGGCACCCACAACGATATTGGCATAGTTATGGGGACATTTGCCTTAGCATCGGCACTGTGTCGACCTTGGATTGCCGAAATGATCGATCGTATCGGTCGCAAGCGCAGTTATACCATCGGCTGCATAATTATGGCCATCATGCCGTTACTACACCTGTTTCTCAATGGCGCGCTTGATAACTATTATTTACTCCTATTGCTCTTCAGAATCATCCATGGGATTGGTCTGGCAATCTGCTTTACCGCCATATTTACTTTCATTGTCGACCTAATCCCGATTAACCGATTAAATGAAGGGATCGGTATCTTCGGCACCTCAGGGTTGATCGGCATGGCTATCGGACCACTGCTTGCCGAACCGTTATTGCATAAATTTGGCTTTGTAGCTTTTTTTCTTACGGCATCAGGACTAGCTGGTACCGCGCTACTCCTACAAGCCCCCATAAACGATAAGCACCACCTGCAACAAATAAAAACAGAACTAACTCCATCTTTTTTCGCTTTATTAAAAACTCGCAAACAACTTATTTGTGGTGGCGTATCAATGTTGTTTGGTTTTGGCTTGGCGGCTACTGGAAACTTCATTACCCCATTTGTTCAAGAACGAGAACTCAGCAACATTTCAGTGTATTATTTCTCTTACTCTTTAGCTGCCATCAGTATCCGTTTTATTGCTGGCAAAATGGCCGACCGCATTGGTGAAGAGCAGATCATTCCCTGGGGATTGACCTTTGCGGCAGTTGGTTTACTACTGGTCCCTCTTGTACACGGCAATATAGCTTTGCTTGGAGTCGGATTAATATTTGGAATCGGTC
>JADGED010000315.1 GCA_016744555.1 Desulfuromonadaceae bacterium | reverse complement strand
CTACAAAATATTTTTTAGATAATTCTGATAAATAGTCAAGTATTTCATTATTAACACAATCTGGGCGCGTTCCAATTACTAAACCGATAATTTTTGGATGTGCAAGTGCTTCTTCGTATAGTCTTTTTAACAAATCAAGACTACCATATGTATTAGAATATGCTTGAAAGTAAGCTATATATTTTTGTGTTTTATATTTGGGCTCAAAAAAGGCAATACCTTCATTTAATTGTTGTGTTACTGATTTTGATGGTTCACAGTAAAAAGGATTAAAGGTATCGTTATTGCAATATGTACAACCCCCACTACCTTTAGTTCCATCACGGTTTGGACAAGTAAAGCCTGCATCAATGGATATTTTTTGTACTCTTTCCTTAAATTTTTTCTTAAAATAACTTGAGTAATCGTTAAAAGGGCGTTTGCTACCCCATGGATATATTTTATCTATCATATTTTCTAACTATTTGCTTATTAATTACTTACTGCGTTTTCTCGCATAAAACTGTAAATAATGGAACAAAAGTAGTTAAAAAGTAAAGTTTAGCTAAAATAAAAAGCGGAAAAATCATACTTAAGTATAATCAATCCGCTTTTTTTAAAATTAAATCTCAACTAATTAGCGTGTGTCCATAAAGTCAAGTGTTTGAACTAGAAAGTTCGAATTCAAGGCGTGTGATAAATCCAAACCGCAGAATACTAGTGTATTTTAGGATTTGTATTTTGAGCAACAACGCAGAGTGCGGACTTTATAGACGAACTCTAATTATAGCTGAGGTCCAGCACCAACTAATGCCTTAACTTCATCATTATCTGTAAAGAATTGGAAGTTATTAATAAATCTCTGACCTAAACCCTTAGCAGCATTTTCCCAATCTGCAGGATTAGACCATGCATTTTGTGGGTTTAGCATTTTACTATCAACATTATTTACTGCTTTAGGAGTAGCTAAATTAAATATCGGTAAATTAACAAATTCTGCATTCTCAATTGAACCATCAAGAATAGAATTGATAATAGCTCTTGTTGAAGGTAGGTCAATTCTATTACCAACACCATAAGCACCACCAATCCATCCTGTGTTAACAAGATAGGCATTTGCACCATTCATTTCCATTTTTCTGATAAGTTCATTTGCATAACACCATCAATGTAAAATCTATAATAATCATATGTAGCTATCTACCTTGTGAAGATATTGGGATGCTGCTGATATTCACCTGCATGACACCACTTTTGTGGTCGGGCACTTTCACTACGTCATGTTCGGTGGCGGTGGTTTCGCCCTCTTTGGCGCTATGCACTACTGGCTACCAAAATTCACCGGCCGCATGTACAACCATAAAATTGCTGTTATTAGTTGGGCATTCGTGTTCGTAGGTTTCAACGTAACCTACATGGCAATGCAAGCTGTTGGCGTTCAAGGCATGCCGAGACGCTATTATGATTATCTACCCGAATTCCAGCCATTAAATGTTGTCGCGACTGTCGGATCCTGGGTTCTTGCCATCGGCCTGATCGTTATGTTCATCAACCTATGGCGCGGCATTCGCCAAGGTGCTCCCGTCGGCAATAATCCGTGGGGAGGCGCAACCCTAGAATGGGATATCCCGTCACCTCCACCGATGGAGAATTTTGGCGAAGAGGATCCCGTTGTCACCAAGGGACCTTACGACTACAAAGGAGTGGTTGCCGATGAGTATTGAACATCGTGACGATACCGGTGCCCGCTTTGGAATGTGGCTGTTCCTTTACACCGAGGTCAGCCTCTTCAGCGGCTTGTTTATCCTCTATGCAGTGAGCTTAGCTAAGTTTCCTCACGAGTTTTCAGAAGCTAGCCACAAACTAAATGTTTACTTTGGAACGATCAATACAATCGTCCTACTAACCAGCAGTTTAACAAT
>JADGED010000314.1 GCA_016744555.1 Desulfuromonadaceae bacterium | reverse complement strand
ATATTATTTCTACCAATCAGTTAAATTAATATTACAAATACCGGAACCAGTTCATGATGATTTTATCAATATAGGTTGGAAAAAAGTTGTTATGTCTCCAAAAATAACATCAACAACAGCAATTGCGATAAAGGCAATCATCGTAGGAAACTGGCAAAATGATGGAGAACGTAAAATGCTATTATTCACACAATTATGTCCATGCAAAGACTTTAGCAAGAGATAAAAAAACGCCACCATCCAAAGCAGTATTACCGGATGATGACGTTCGATTTACTAGATCTTGTTTCTAACTTTCAACTCAACCCTTTATATCAATATTTCATGAAACCTAGCGGTTTTACGCCAGCGACCATCAACTAAAAGTAGTACCCGATGTGATACAGACAACAGTTCATTCATCGACAGATAAGGTTGTATAAAAAAGTGTGCGTTTAGTGGGAAGCGTCAAGTAATTCCGGATAAGGCCAAGCGGCCTGCCCTTTTTTAAGAATAAAAACCCGATCTTCATCTACTCCAGATTTCAGCAGCAGATCATAAGCCCGTTTAGCACCGCCACCGCCACGAGGACAAACCACCACGGCCAGATTATTGTTGCTGATGAGGGGCGTGATAACTGCTGTCATCTTGGCGTGATCCTCTGCTGTTTTGACCGGGTAGGCATAGGTTGCCTGAGCACCAATAATATGGTGTTGGTGAAATTCATCTTCAACCTGGATATCGACCAGTGTCATCGCACTATGCTCGGCGATGTGCTGTTTAACTTCTGCGGCAGTTATGTACTGACGGGCAAAAGCCGAAACCGACTGAGTGAGAGTTAAAAGCAGAATCATAATTAAAATTTGCAGCGTTTTTTGCATCTTTGGCTCCTGAGCAATTAGTTGTTAATTTAAATTAAATATGCCCTTAAATAGAGGTTTGCTGGAGGCAAGTCAAACGGGTAATTTCGATAAAACCAGTCACAGTCATTGTAAAAACAAATACTGCGGCCTACTCTAAATAAGCTACCCCGAAGCAAGCTACGTGCAAGCAAAAAGCGCTAACTGCTCGTGATGCATTTGTTGATACTTTTTTTCACGACCTTGATTTTTAACTTAACTTGATATCGTTTTTTAGTTGCCATAGTGGCCCACGGTACTTACCAAACAACCACTTACCTCAGATTAGCCACCACAAAATAAGCACTAGGCGTAAAAATAAGTTAATGATTTCAACGTAAAGTGCTGCCGTTGAATAAATGGTTGGTAGAATACTGTTGTCAAAACATCCTTTTTCTACAATTAATACTTTGCTGAACAATTTACTGATGGGATCTGGGTCATTTTTGGGCTTGCAGAAGACGATATAGAACTTTGACCGCATTATCGCGATCAATATAGGCTGACGAATTTATTAAGAAAAACTAGAGCAACACTACCAAAGACATTACGAATACCATCTTGCTGAGCAACTAACCAACAATGGATAATTAAGATGTGTCCCTATTTCTTGCCTCAAAATCAAAAAAGAGATAATTTTCTTCACCTCACGTACAACCCGCCGCAACAGATCGATCTTTTCGACCAGCAAATTATTGTCCTGCCGTTGCGCGCAATTGACATTAAAAATAGCTAGCCCCGGAAAATTTCTCTCGTCGATAAGTGGTCATCCGTTCCCCCCCGACAGGATACGCAAACATGCAATGATATACAAACAGGTAGGTTGTGGTGAATAAAGGAAACCGCATCAATCAAAACGGATTACAAAATCGATGCGGTTCTTAACCGCACCGCATCTACCTAGTTTTAATCATCATTTCCGCAAAAGAGTTCTCAATCCAGAGGCAATCTTACCCATTACTATGATTTAGCGGCAAACACAGTTGAAAACAGCACCCTGAGAGCGGGGTATCTACTAACTCCAGACT
>JADGED010000313.1 GCA_016744555.1 Desulfuromonadaceae bacterium | reverse complement strand
ATTTTGTACCAGCAAATAATTATCAGCCAAGGCACCAAGGTAATTGGAGCTGTCAATAATTTGTCCGGTAAATTCCTCGGACTGTTCAGTGGCCAAATCGTCGGTAGCACTCTGTAGATATTCAGCTATGCCAGAAATCAATGTCAATTGGTTGCGAAGCTCATGAAACAACACTTGTTGCCACTGGTCTTGCAGTACCGATAGCGATTGCAATGAAGATAAGCTGGCGGTCAGTTTAAGGTGCTCTCGGTGTTTTGCTATTAACTGCTCGGCCTTGATTATCACCTCTTTAATGGTATAGGGTTTCGGCAAGTAGAGATCCGCTCCCAAACCATACCCCTTGAGCCGATCGTCACTGGTATCGAGGGCACTGAGCATAATTATCGGTGTTTTGGCAATTGCGAGATCCAGATGGGAACGAACCATCCGGCAAACCTCCCAGCCGTCTAACAGTGGCAACATCAGGTCAAGCAAGATCAGATCGGGTTTTTCCCAACCAATCGATCTGCACGCTTGTAGCCCGTCGTTAGCTACAATTACTTCGAATCCATTGCGGGTCAGGTTATATTCCAACACTTCAGCTAACTCAATCTCATCCTCGACAATTAAAACCTTACTCTTTTGTCCAGGGACAACACTCAAATCAACCTGTGGCGAGTTACTGTTCTCTTCGCCCGCTAGCTCTTTTTCTACCAATTTGGTTAAATTCATGCTTACCTCTTTATCGTTCAATTAAATAAAGAATCGGCCAACAGCAACTATTGTACTACCTGGCTGGGGGCTCGTTCTCTTTGTGGATTACTATTTGATGGTGCTATTGCCGGCGGAGTTCGACCATCAAAATAGTTACAATTGCGGTAATAGCGCAGATCTTGTTGCCATAATCGAAAAAATTGTGGATCTTGCCGCAGCCGCTTTAACCAACGTGCCGGAGCAATGCGTAAATCTGCTAACGGGCTAAACAGTTCAGATGGGTCACGAAAGCACTCCCAATCACAACGGCGACATTCATTGCTGATTTGTCGCCGAGTTAAATCGAGGTTTGGAAACTCACCCAAGTTTTCATCCCCCCGATAGCCACAGGGATAAGTATTGCCATTTTGACTATCGATAAAGAAGTAGTCGATGCCTCCGCGACATGAGGTGGTCAACTCCGGTTGATTACGATATTGATTTAACAGAGCATGGATGCTACAGCGCGGAGTGAAGATACGGATACGATCTCGGTGGTTAGGGATACTATCGAACAAAGCCTGAAACATCGCCACTTTTTCTGCGGCAGAAAAATAGACGATGCGATCGCTGGCAGTTGCGGCGTAAACATCGGCACTTGCCGCTTCATTGGCACTGAACATAGGGTAGCAAACGTTAGCAATGGTGAACCCAAGTTCACCGACAAAGCGGTAGAAATGGTCGAAGCCGGTACGGAAAAAATCGTAATCAAAGGTATCGCAATCCTTGCCGGCTCCGGCTAAATTCCGGTTAATTCCCAGATTAGCCGACAGATACAGTCCCCGCTCGGCAAAAATTGGTAACGCTGTTTCGATCCCCTTGATAACTCCCGTCAAGCCCCGCATCTGTTCATGGGTAGTGACGTCGACTGAATCTATACTTACCCAGATATTGCGGATCGGGGTGGCCGCCAACTGATCGGCCAGCTTTTGCATCCGATCAGTAAAATCAGCTCGATCAGAATGTTGAAACAGGTAGCCATTGGTTCCAGTGCGGATATAATCGATACCACATTCTCCAGCCAGACTGGCAAGATGGCAAACTTGATCCAGATAGAGAAACGGTTCACCACCGGTAAAAGAGATGGCATCAATACCCTTGTTGGCAGCAGCACGGATAATTGCCTCAGTCTGACTAAGCGGCAATGTTTTCCGGGCAAAAGAGTTGCCTACTCG
>JADGED010000312.1 GCA_016744555.1 Desulfuromonadaceae bacterium | reverse complement strand
GTTAATGCCGTTGATCATATAATTTTCCACCCAGAGCTTAGTGGACCAATAAACTTTAGCTCGCCACAACCAGTAACAAATGGACAATTTACTAAATTACTTGGACAAAACTTGCATCGTCCAACGCTGCTACCTTTACCTGCTACAGCTGCTAAAATTGTCCTTGGCGAGATGGCGGAAGCACTTTTATTATCTAGTATAAGGGTATTACCAACTAAGCTAGAACAATCTGGATACAAATTTTCCCAGCCAAGCCTGGATGATGCACTAAAATCTTTAATTTAAAGGCTATTGTTTTATTATCACCATTACTCTGCTATAAAACAGCTGAAATTATTATAGCTGGTTATTTTAGAATTGATTTTGTTTCTTGAATCAGTTTATGAAATACGATTACAAAGATTTTGAGTTAATCGGTCGCTGGCACTTATCAATATTTAGTAACACCATTGAAATACATTAAAAGACTGTGAAAGTTATAGATGAAATATTCAAGAGTATACATTGAGTCGGTGGGCTACGAACTTGCCCCAATTGTTATTACTTCAGCTGAATTAGAAAATCGGTTACAACCACTGTACGACACTCTACATATTTCTCCGGGGCAATTAGAGGCATTAACCGGGATTAGAGAACGGCGTTGGTGGAAACCGAATACCCCTATTTCACATGGTGCAATTGCCGCAGCTAAAAAAGCGTTACAAGAACGCAATATCTCTGCTGCTGAAATTGGTGCTGTTGTTTACGCTGGTGTTTGTCGTGAACATTTTGAACCAGCGACAGCGTGCCAAGTAGCCGCTGCCCTAGGTGTTAAGGGCAATGCAGCTGTTTATGATACCTCAAATGCTTGCCTCGGAGTGCTTAATGGTGTCCTAGACATAGCCAACCGAATAGAGCTAGGGCAAATACGTGCGGGTCTGGTCGTCGCATGTGAAAGCTCCCGTGAAATCAATGAAATAATGATTCAAAAGATGCTCGATAATCCAACAATGGAGCTATTCACTACATCAATCGCAACACTTACAGGTGGTTCTGGTGCAGCTGCAGTATTATTGACAGATGGCTCTTTTTCTCCATCTAGACGACCTAAACTTCTTGGTGGCGTAAACATTGCTGAACCTGAACATCACCAGCTTTGCCGGTGGGGTATCAATACAGATTCACCACAAAACCATATTCCCTATATGGAAACCGATGCTGTCGCCGTTATGAAACATGGGGTTGAATTAGGTAAACGTACTTGGGATGCTTTTTCAGAAGAACTTGGTATAAGCGCAGATAAGATTGATAAAGTTATCTGCCACCAGGTCGGTGAAGCACACCAAAAGTTAATTTTACAAACTATTGGTGTAGATCCGTCTAAAGATTTCCCGACATTTGAGTTTTTAGGCAATATGGGTACGGTTTCTTTACCCATTACCGCAGCAATTGCCAAAGAGAGAGATGAGTTACGTCCTGGTGATTTAGTTGGCTTTCTTGGTATTGGTAGTGGCCTTAACTGTTTGATGTTAGCAATTCAGTGGTAATATTATATAACTTAAATGAAAGATTATTTTAATCGTGCTAGATGACCCAAAATTCAAAATTGAATATCCTTTTAAAAGTAACTATCTAGATCTAGACGGATTAAAATACCACTATCTTGATGAAGGTAAGGGTGAACCGGTAGTCATGGTGCATGGCAATCCATCCTGGTCTTTTTATTACCGTAATCTGGCCAAAGAACTACGGGGTAAATATCGGGTTATTGTCCCAGATCACATCGGTTGCGGTCTATCGGACAAACCGGTAGATTCCCAATATACATTTTCGCTACAACAGCGAGTTGATGATCTAGACAAGTTGTTGAGTAGTTTAAAGCTGAAGCAAAAAGTTACTTTAGTAGTCCACGATTGGGGCGGGATGATTGGCATGGCGTGGG
>JADGED010000311.1:1153-1970 GCA_016744555.1 Desulfuromonadaceae bacterium | reverse complement strand
GACCTTTGTCGAGGCAATGTCAAAACCAATATCTGACGATTATGAGGATCTGCAATTGGCATTACCTGCTATTGACGTAGCTGGTGGAATTCGGCGAGTAATGGGGAAAAGGCAATCGTACCTTGATCTATTGAAAAAGTTTACAGTGCAATTTTCCGATACTGAACCTGCTCTTCGTGGTGAACTTGAAAATCAACAAACAGCTGCAGCAATCCTCCGTGTACATACCCTTAAGGGGGTTACTGGCAGCCTTGGGGCAAATCAACTATACCAACTTTCGGGGCAAGTTGAGCAACAGTTGATTAATCACGAAGAACCAACTGCTTTAGATGCAATGTTAGTAGCGCAGCAGCAATTTCTAACTGCATTGAACCACCTGCCAGCTTTGCAAGGGCAAGTCGTTGGCAACCATAAATCTGACGGATCAGAAGCGGAATTACATGCTGTTGTTTCTGAGATGCTACCCAAATTAAAAAGTTTGCAAGCGCAAGCGGTAAAAGCAATTTTAGCTGAAGTTGAAAATACAACCTGGCCAGAAAATTACCAGGTGCAATGGGTTAGGCTTTTAGAGCAGATTGAAAACTACCAGTTTGAGCAGGCAAATCAGTTAGCACAAGAACTTTTGCAAACTACAGGAGGCAAGTAAATGGTTGCCTTAAAAAAGAAAATCCTCATTGTTGATGATACTCCCGCGAATATCGATACGCTATTGGCGGTGCTGGGCAGTGAATACGATATTCGGGTTGCGATTGATGGTGAGACGGCACTGCAAACCATAAACAAAGGCTATTTGCCTGATTTAATCTTGCTCGACATA
>JADGED010000311.1:0-1145 GCA_016744555.1 Desulfuromonadaceae bacterium | reverse complement strand
TAGGGTTGCGATTGATGGTGAGACGGCACTGCAAACCATAAACAAAGGCTATTTGCCTGATTTAATCTTGCTCGACATAATGATGCCAGGGATGGATGGTTATGAGGTGTGTTCAGTATTAAAGGGTGCAGATAGAACGAAGGGGATAAGGATAATCTTTTTAACGGCATTATCCGAAAGTGCCGAGCAAGAAAAAGGGTTAAGTTTAGGTGCAGAAGATTATATTTGCAAACCTTTTGACCCAGCAATTGTACTAGCACGTGTTCATACGCAACTAGAGCTCAAGACCTATCGTGATCACCTCGAAGAGAAGGTTGCCGCTAGAACAGAAGCACTTGTCCACGCCAATGAGGCAACAATTGCAAGTATGGCAATCATGGCAGAATACCGTGACCCTGAAACTGGATCGCATATTCAACGAACTAAAGCTTATGTCCGTGCCCTTGCAAGGGGGTTAATGGACAATGAGACATTCTTAATCAGTATGAAGCAGCTAGATATGCTGTACCAAGCTGCCCCACTACACGATATTGGTAAGGTGGCAATTCCTGATGCCATTTTACTAAAACCCGGTCGATTAAATGCCGACGAATTTGCGGTGATGGAAAAACATACCCTGCATGGCAGTGAAGCGATTCGCCGTACTGCTACTATTTATGGTGAGAATGAACTATTACGAGTAGCTGCAGAAATAGCCGAGTTTCACCACGAAAAATGGGACGGTTCAGGTTACCCACATGGCAGAAAAGGGAAATCGATCCCACTAAGTGCCAGATTAATGACCATTGCCGATGTTTATGATGCCCTGATAAGTAAACGACCATATAAAAAAGCTTTTAGTCACGAGGCGGCAGTGAAGACAATTCTTGATGGTGATGGCTATACCAGGCCAGAACACTTTGATCCACAAATATTAGCTTATTTCAAAGAGATCCATTTGCAATTTAAACAAATTGCAGTTGAATTTGCCGATTAGCATTAACCGCTTAACTTAGTTATTTGGGATAAAGGCCTATATGAATATACGGACAAAAACCTTTTTACTGCTAACTATGCTACTTTTTTTATCGGTGACTGCGTACGTCTGGTCCTACGTACGCATCAATGAACAAGAGTTAGTGACTAACCTTGAACAGCGCTCACTC
>JADGED010000310.1 GCA_016744555.1 Desulfuromonadaceae bacterium | reverse complement strand
CCCAAGACATTATACAGTGCTACCAATCCAAGCATTGCTCTAATATTCTTCGTATCTTTATTTAAAATTTGTTGATACTCAGCAATAGCATTATCGTAATTGCTTTGCGAAGCATGATATGAGGCGATATTGAAGTATGGTGTAAGGTAGTCTGGATTTACTGCCTTAGATTTCTGAAGAGATGCCAAGGCCATTTCAGGTTTTTTTTGAGAAAAATATGCCGCAGCAAGATAATTATTTAATAATGCATCTGCCTTAGAACCATCCATACCATCTTGAAGATTCTTAATCGCAGCAGCATAGTTTTTTTGCCGTAAATAGTGTGACACTAACATCAAACGACTGTTCATCACTTCAGGGGCAGCAGCTACTGCTTTTACTAAATCTGCCTCCCCTTTTGCTCCATCACCATGGGTAAGATGAAACATACCACGCTTTAAGTGCGCATCGGCAAGAGATGGATCAAGTTCTGTAGCAGTATCTAACTCAACCATCCCCTTGTCATATTGACCAGCAGCTAAATATGCACTACCAAGAATGTTGTGGGCATAAGCATTATTAGGATTAGAGCGTAAAACTTTTTGTATCTCTATAATTGCGTCATCTAAACGTTTTTGCTTTAACAATGTCATCGCTACAAGTGTTCTTGCGCGTTCAAACTCGGGACTAATATCAAGGGCTTTTTGAAATTGATTCAACGCAATTTCATAATTTTCTAGTTCATAATAACTTAGACCTAGGAAGAAATAGGAAAGTAAGTGCTGTTGAGATTTTAAAGAATTTTCAAGCGCTATTTTGGCATCTTCATGCTTACCTTGACGATACAACAACAAGCCATTCAAACGGCTTCCCTCAGGACGATCAGAAAAATTAGTAAGAAGATTGTTAACGGTCTTTGTTGCTGCATCAGTATCACCAAGATCCATTTGTAGGATGCCAGCCATGTAAATTGCTTGAACCTGCTTATTGTCAATATTAGCTAATGCAGAATAAACCTTTAATGCAGCTTCACGGTCACCGTTTCTAGTTTCAATACTTGCTAGCAGATAATACGCTTCGATCTCTTTATTGCTTAAATTAATAACTTCTTGCAAATAAGTTTTGGCTTGAGAAAAATCTTTTTTTTGCATAGAAACTTTTGCCAAATTCAAGCGAGCAGCAACAGAACTTGGATCAAGCTGTAATGCCTTACTAAATAGTTCCTGAGCAGAATTCAAATCGTCGGAAGCCCCATGAGCTCTACCATAAAGAACTAACGATTTAGCAGTTTCAGGATTATTGCTATGATACTTATCTAACTCTAGAAGGGCTTTTTCTGGTTGTTTTTGTTGAATATAAATCGTTGATAATTTAAGAAGGATATCTGTTTGAGAAGGTTTTTGTAGCAATACCTTTTGGAACTCTTTTTCCGCACGATCAAAGTTACCAGAATTTAAATATGCTTCAGCGAGTCCCTGACGGGCATCGAGAAAATTAACATCTTTTTCCAAGGCATTTTTATACAAAACTACAGCACCACGAAAATTACCTTCAGTACTTAGCTTATCACCTTCGTGTGTTAATTCTTCTTTTGATTGGCCACTACAAGAAACTAAAAACAAGAAAACAAGAAAAATAAATATTTTTTTCATAACCCCCACCTTCAAAGTAAGTGATTAATGTAAATAATTACAAAATTGCCTACCAAAAACAAAGAATAAAACCATACAAAATTACAAATTAAATGAATTAACATATTTAACAGATTCTCTAATAAAAACAAGAGATATCATAATAACCCCAAAAAAAAAGGGTGACGCTCAAAGCATCACCCTTTTAATATTATTTTATATAGCTTTTACTTTTTACGACGTTTCAAGAAAGCCAAACCTACTAAGCCAGAACCTAATAGAAGTAAAGTTGCAGGCTCTGGAACTGGTGCTGGAGTTTCAAAAGACTGAAAGATGTAGTTAGGATCAAGTTGAGTTGTGGTTGCTACAT
>JADGED010000030.1 GCA_016744555.1 Desulfuromonadaceae bacterium | reverse complement strand
CAGTTTGCCGTTAGCATTTGATGATGTGTTTGCAACTTCCGGAGCTATGCATTACCGAGAATTTTGCGAGTGGATAAGTATCGGTGGCTTCTTCCAGATGAATTACAATCTGGGCATTGATGGTATCAGCCTCTGGTTGGTAATGCTAACTACCTTCATTATGCCGATCGCAGTTTTGTCAACTTGGACTGCAGTTGAAAAGAACGTTAAAGGTTTCATGGCGATGTTGTTATTGCTTGAAACTGGGATGTTGGGTGCCTTTGTCTCCCTTGACTTGTTCTTATTCTACATCTTCTGGGAATTAATGCTGATTCCTATGTACTTCCTAATTGGTATTTGGGGTGGACAAAACCGTATCTACGCAGCAGTTAAGTTTTTCATTTACACTGCGGTGGGTTCTTTGTTGATGCTTGTAGCAATTATCTTCTTGTATTACTTCGCGGTTCAAAGTGGTGCAGATATCAAAGGCTTTGGCATTCAGGAATTTTACCAGCTTGATCTGCCTTACAATGCGCAGTTCTGGTTATTCCTTGCTTTCGGCTTTAGTTTCGCGATTAAAGTTCCAATGTTCCCGCTCCATACTTGGTTGCCCGATGCTCACACCGAGGCACCAACTGCCGGTTCAGTAATTTTGGCAGCAGTATTGTTGAAGATGGGTACTTACGGTTATGTCCGTTTTGCCATGCCACTGTTTCCAGAGGCATTGCCAACGTTTATCCCTTTCCTCGCTTTCTTGGCTGTCGTTGGTATCATTTACGGCTCATTGGTTGCCATGATGCAGGAAGATATTAAAAAGCTAGTTGCATATTCATCTGTCGCTCACTTGGGCTTTGTAATGTTGGGTATTTTTGCTCTAAACACTCAGGGTCTTGCTGGCGGTATGCTGCAAATGATTAATCACGGTGTATCAACAGGAGCATTGTTCTTGATTGTTGGTTTCATCTACGAGCGTCGTCATACCCGTTTAATTACTGAGTTTGGTGGCCTGGCTACAAAAATGCCAGTGTTTGCAACTATCTTTTTGATTGTTACGTTTTCTTCCATCGGTCTTCCAGGTACTAACGGTTTCGTTGGTGAGTTCTTGGCTTTGATGGGTGCATTTCAAAGTGGCCTGCGCTGGTATGCTGTATTTGCAACCACTGGCGTTATCTTGGCTGCTGTCTACATGCTTTGGGTGTACCAACGAGTTATGTTCGGTAAGGTTACCAACCCGAAGAATGAAAACTTGAAAGACCTTTCGGTGCGTGAAATAGTTATTATGTTACCACTACTGTTGTTTATCTTCTGGATCGGTGTTTATCCAAACACTTTCCTAAATAAGATGGGCCCAGCAATGGAACAAGCACTTGATCAAATGGGTAGAAGTGAAATTGCTGTAGTAGAAGTTCATCAGCCTGCTGCTGATCATGGCGAGATGCATCATGAAGTTGAAGTAAAAGATGCACATGGTGCAGTTCATCACTAAGTTTTTAGTTTAAGTTTAAATAAACACGGGTTCCGAGGAGCTGTTAGATGGAAAATCTGGTTCAAGAAGCCATCCAGAATGTGAATTTACAGGCAATAATGCCATCGTTAGTACTCTGTGTCTTTGGCATGGCGTTATTGATGGTATCTGTCTTCTCCAAGCGTGGTAGCACTACTCACGTTGCATGGTTAAGCGTTGCTGCTTTGGTGGTTACCGGTTTTGTAACCTTGTCTGGTTGGAACAATCCGCAAAGTGGATTTGCTGGTAGTGTTCTGTTTGATAACTTTGCGACATTCTTCAGTATGATTAGTCTGATAGCTGCTGGGCTGACAATACTGATGTCGGATGATTATCTAAAGCGTGAAGGCTTTCCGGTTAGCGAGTTTTATCCACTTATCTTGTTTACAACTGCAGGGGCAATGTGGATGGCATCCGGTACCGACATGATGACTATCTTCCTTGGCTTGGAAGTTTTATCGGTGTCTCTGTATGTTTTAGCTGGATTCTTTCGCGATCAACCTAAATCTAACGAAGCAGGTTTAAAATACTTCTTCTTAGGTGCTTTTTCTACTGGGTTCCTCCTTTATGGCGTAGCTTTGCTGTATGGCGTAACTGGTACAACTAACGTAGCTGGCATTGCTGCCTATGTACAAGCGCACCCTGATTCAGTAATGAACACCATGTTTATTGCTGGCGGCTTGCTCCTTTTAGTTGGATTTTTGTTCAAAGTGGCTGCAGCACCATTCCATATGTGGACTCCAGATGTCTACCAAGGTGCTCCTACTCCAATTACCGCTTTCATGAGTGCTGGTCCAAAGGCCGCTGCATTTGCTGCCCTAATGCGGGTTACCATTGTCGGTCTCGACGGGTTACAATCAGAATTGACCTCACTGTTTTGGGTGCTTGCTGTATTGACTATGACTGTTGGTAACTTCATTGCTCTCAATCAAAAAGATCTAAAGCGGATGCTGGCTTATTCTTCAATCTCTCATGCAGGCTATGCATTAGTTGGTTTGGTTGCTTGGAATGAGATTGGTTTGTCAGCTATTTTATTTTACATGTTGGTTTACACCTTCATGAACATGGGCGCTTTTGCAGTATTGGTTCTTATCGGTAAAAAGGGCGAAGAAAACCTTACTATCGATGGTATCAAAGGGCTCGGTTACAAAAAACCAGCCTTAGGTGTAGTTCTGACCATCTTTATCCTTTCATTGATGGGTATGCCACCAACTGCTGGATTTATAGGTAAGTTTTATATCTTTGCTGGCGCAATTGAAGCCGGTTATATCTGGCTCGCTATTATCGGTGTTCTCAATTCAGCTGTCTCCCTCTATTACTACTTACGGATAATGGTACAGATGTACTTCCGTGATCCAGAGGAAGACTTCAATTGGGTTACAATTAACGTACCAACCGCTATTTCGATAGTTATTTCGTTGGCCGGCGTATTGTACCTCGGCATTGTCCCAAGCTCAGTGATGAATTTGGCTAAGTTGGCTGGATTCTAAGTATTTAAATATGATTTTTTTAAAGCGCCCTTCAGGTAACTGGAGGGCGCTTTTTTTTGGCATTTATTTTGGTGATTAGATAAACTGTAACAATGGATTTAACTAATTTTTTGCAGCATTTATCGGTAACTTCTGAGCTCAAAGTCATCAATGCAAAAGTAGCATCAAATTTAGAACTAGCAGCAATTTGTCGCCGTGAATTTGCAAATGAAAATGGCGGTAGTGCGTTATTGTTTAAACAAGTAGATGGCTATGATTTCTCCGTTGCGGCAAATTTATTTGGGAATGAAAGTCGAACCAGTCGGGCAATAAGTTGTGATTCGTATTCCCATTTTTCAACTAAATTAAAACAATATTTAAGCGCTAAAACCGGTACAGCAATAGAAAGGTTAGCATCTTCGACTACAAACGCTGATAATTCTCTGTCTGTTGAAAACAAGCTGCAATTCTTGACAGGATTAAATTTAAACGATTTGCCAACTATTCGTAGTTGGCCACAAGAAAATCGAGGTTATTTAAATTTAGCCCTGACGATGACAGCGCACCCTGAAACGGCAAAGGCTAACTTAGGGTTATATCGCGCTCAAATACTAGATTCGAAACGACTAGCGATTAATTTCTCTTCTTCCTCGGGTGCTGCTGAACATCTTAAAGTAGCTGCAGCAGAGAATAAAAAATTACCTGTATCGTTAGTTTTGGGGGGAGAAACTGCCTTGCTGTGGGCTGCGGCAGCACCACTACCTAAAGATTGTGATGAGTTTAGTTTTGTTAAGGATCTATTCGGTCATACAATCAAGATGACTTCTGCTTTAAGTCAATCGTTGGATGTGCCAGCAAATGCCGAATTAATAATCGAAGGTGAAATCTGCCCAGGTAATGTAGCTACAGAGGGACCATTTGGAAATCATAGTGGACAATATGTTAGCAGGGTTGACTGTCCTGTAATGGATGTAACTGCAATAAGGTATAAGGATACAGCTATCGTGCCAGTTACAGTTGTTGGCCCACCGCCGAGTGAAAATACAAATTTAGCTCAATTGAATAAAATACTTATAAAGCAAATGTTGCAAATTGATTTTCCCCAAATAGCAGATATTGAAATGCCTATAGATACAATTTTTCATGGGGTGACTATGTTGGCTTTAGCTCAGCAATCAAGCCAACAGAATCGAGAGCTTATTGCAGCCCTATGGAAATCAAGCCCAATACGTAATTCCCGTTTAATTGTATTGCTTGATGAAGATATAGATTTGAAATCGGCAAGTAATTGCTGGTGGCGAACTATTAATATGTTAAAGGAACAAAAATTGTATCAGGCCGGAGATTGTGTTGCTATTGATGCTACCGGCATTAACCCAGCAAACCTAGTAAACGAAGACCTTAATACCAAAGAACTTCTGCTCCGCAGAAAAGATGAATATAGCTTATGACTAGCGAACCAAATATAGACCCACAACAGCAACTTAATGATGTGTTTGGCTATCAAACATTTCGCCCGCTGCAAAAGGAAGTAATAGATTGCTTAGTTGCTGGTAAAGACGCATTTGTCCTTATGCCAACTGGCGGTGGCAAGTCATTGTGCTTTCAAATCCCGGCACTCTGTCGTGCTGGAGTGGCTATTGTTGTTTCCCCCTTGATTTCATTGATGAAAGACCAGGTAGATGCGTTACAGGCAAATGGTGTGCGCGCCGAATGTTACAACTCTTCTTTGGGAGAAAAGCAAGCCAGGCAAGTTTTGGCTCAATTACACGCTAACCAGCTTGACCTCTTATATGTTGCCCCAGAACGGTTGTTAAATAGTGGTTTTTTGGAGCGTTTGCAAACTGTAGACATTTCTCTGTTTGCAATAGATGAAGCCCATTGTGTTTCTCAATGGGGGCACGATTTCCGTCCAGAATATGTTGGCTTAGGGAGATTAAGGGATGTTTTTCCTGCCGTCCCGATGGTTGCATTAACGGCAACGGCTGAAAAACAGACCCGCCTCGATATCCTTCGCCACTTGCGTTTAAATGATGCTCACCATGTTGTCGCTAGTTTCGATCGACCCAATATCCGCTACACTGTTATTGATAAAGCTAAACCTTACCTACAACTTATTGCATATTTAGATAATCGGCGCGATGAATCAGGAATAGTGTATTGCTTAAGCCGTAAACGTGTTGATGAAATAGCCGCTAAATTACAGCAAGAAGGGTTGAGTGCCGCCGCTTACCACGCAGGATTACCAGCTAAACAGCGCAAGCAGGTACAAGAGAGTTTTATTCGTGATGATGTCCAAATTGTCGTTGCGACGGTAGCGTTTGGGATGGGGATTGATAAACCCAATGTCCGCTTTGTTGTCCATTATGATCTACCCAAAAATATCGAAAGTTATTATCAGGAGACTGGTCGTGCTGGGCGTGATGGGTTGCCGGCAGAAGCATTATTACTGTTTGGTTATGGTGATATTGCTATCAGTCGTGGATTGATCGAAAAAGGCAATAACCCAGAACAAAAACGGGTAGAGATCCACAAACTTAATGCCATGGTTGGATTTGCAGAATCTGGAACCTGCCGTCGACGGGCACTTTTAGGTTACTTTGGCGAAGCCACAGAAGACGATTGTGGCAATTGTGATATTTGTCTAAATCCACCTGAGCGCTACGATGCCAGTGAAGACGCACGTAAAGCCTTATCCTGCGTGTATCGTGTCGGGCAAAGGTTTGGTATTGGCCATGTAATAGAAGTTTTGCGTGGGGCAAAAACTCAGCGTATTTACGATTTAAAGCATGACCAATTATCAACCTACGGCATCGGGCGTGACAATAACCAAGATCACTGGAGCCATTTACTGCGACAATTAATCCATTGTGGTTTGTTGGAGCAAGATATCGGTAATTACTCGGTACTAAAGTTGACCGAAGCGGCAAGACCTATTTTGCGTGGCGAAAGTGGTTTGACGATTACCAAGCCCCGAATTAAACCGGGACGGAAAAAACGCCCCGAACGCAAAATTGTTGGGATTGAATACGATCAAGAACTTTTCAACTTGTTGCGTGGTTTACGTAAAGAGATTGCCGACCGTGACAGTGTCCCACCTTATATCGTTTTTGGCGATGCTAGTTTGGCAGAAATGGCAGCGACATTGCCGACCGATAAAGATGCCTTTTTACAGATTAATGGTGTTGGGCAAGCTAAGTTAGACCGTTATGGAAATGCATTTATGGAAGAAATTATTGGGTTTATGTGCCGGTAAAAAAATATCTATTACGAACAATAAAAAAGTTAAAATCGAAAGAGTCAACGGAGAGACGCTGAGAAGGAGAGAAAAAAACACCTAAGATAGCCACCAAGTACGCCAAGAGAATCAAATGCAAAACAATCAACACTTTTGGTTTTAAACCAAAAAAAAAATTTGACTTCCTTGGTGCGCTTGGTGCCTTGGCGGCAGATTTAAAGGTTTTAGCTTTTCTCTCCGACTCTCATTCTCAGCGTCTCTCCGTTAAACGCTTTTGTATTGTAAAGGTAAATTAAAGATGGAAAATAAAATTGAATTATTAATGGGTAACGAAGCCATTGGCCAAGGCTTGCTTGAAGCAGGTTGCCAAGTAGCTGCAGCCTATCCAGGGACACCATCGACCGAGGTAGTGCAAGCGGTTATCGATCGGCGTGATCAGGCGGCTGAACCGTTGCATTTGGAGTGGTCGGTAAACGAAAAGATTGCCTTTGAAGTTGCCTTAGCAGGGAGTTATACGGGTAAGCGTTCGGTCGCAGTTATGAAGCAAGTTGGTTTGAATGTCGCTGCCGATCCGTTTATGCGTACCGCCTATCTTGGTGTTAAGGGTGGCATGTTAACCATTGTTGCCGACGATCCAGGGCCACATAGCTCTCAGAATGAGCAGGACACCCGTTTGTTCTGTTTGCAAGCACGGGTTCCGGTTATTGATCCTGCTAGTCCGGCTGAAGCCAAAGAGTTAATTGCTCCGGCATTTGATTTGTCGGAAAAGTACGAAATGAATGTTGTGTTGCGACCAACCACCCGTATTTGTCATTCGCGGCAAAATGTTGCTTTGGGAGAACCAGTTGTCCTTGAACGCAATGCTAATTTTGTTCAGGATACCTCGCGTTGGTCGGCAACCCCTGCTTTCTTGCCGGCACTACATAAAAAATTAAATCACAACCTGGAAGCGATTGCAGTTGAAGCCGCTTGGCAGCCGCGGTTAACGGCTGGAGACAATAGTCAGCCACGTACTGCTCTGGTTGCCTCTGGAGTCGTCTACAGTAACTTAGTTGATTTGCTGGAAGAGTTGGGATTAAGCAATACTATCGACCTTTACCAAGTGTTGATGCCATATCCACTTAGCCCTTCTTTTACCCAAACATTGCACGAAAAATATGATCGTATTTTGGTTTTGGAAGAGACCTATCCAGTCATTGAATTGCAATTAGCCCATCCCGGTGTAGTTGGTAAGCAAAATGGTGGCGTTGTGCGTGAGGGTGAATTGTTGCCAGATGTTATCCACGAGGCGCTGGCCGCTTTTCTTGATCTTGAACCGCCGGCAGAAAAACCCGATGAACGCCGTGGGCAACGTCCATCCCTTTGTCCCGGGTGTTCACATCGAAGCGCTTTTTATAGTATCAAGAAATGTTTTCCTAAGGGGATTTTCCCTTCCGATATTGGTTGTTACACCCTTGGATTAAACCTTGGTGCGGTACATACGGTACATTGTATGGGGGCGTGTATTAGTCAGGGAGCTGGGTTTTATCAGTCTTACCAACAGGATGATGGCGATTTTCCAACTGTCGTCGTTACCATTGGTGATTCGACCTTTTTCCATGCCGGTATTCCAGCATTGATTAATGCTGTTATCCAACAGGCACGGATTATTGTAGTGATTCTCGACAATGCTACTACCGCCATGACCGGAGGCCAACCTGTGCCCCATATGGGGGTAGCAGCTGGCGGTAAAGTTACCAAGGCCGTTACCATTGAGCCACTAGTGCAAGCGAGTGGCGTAGATTTCATAAAAACCTGTGATCCGTACGACAATGTTAAGTTTGAAACCTTGCTGAAACAAGCCGATGACTATATCCGTAGTGATGGTGGCGGTGTCGCAGTTCTAATTGCTCAGCATGGTTGTGTCATGGATCCAGCGGTGCGAAAAGCACAAGCTATTGATTTGGTGACGATAAACGCTAAATGTATCGGTTGTCGGATTTGTGTCGATAAGTTTGAATGCCCAGCGCTGTACATGGATGAAGAAAATAAAGTTGCTGTTGTCGATCAGGATCGCTGTATCGGTTGTAGTGCGTGCATTCCGGTGTGTCCGGTTGATGCTATTATCAAGGAGGAAAAATCATGAAGCAGCAGATCATCGTCAGTGGTATTGGTGGTCAAGGAGTGCTGTTTTTGACCCGGGTTATTGCGCAAGTAGCTGTTAACCGTCAAATTCCGGTTCTTACTTCTGAAACCCATGGTATGGCGCAGCGGGGCGGTACGGTTTTATCAACCATCAAAATTGGTGATTTTTCTAGTCCGTTGATTCGTACTGGGCAGGCTGATTTGGGCCTTTTACTCTGGGATGCGAACCTCGAGGTGCATAAATCGTTATTGCGCGATAATGGCACAATTATTATGAATAGTTCTAATAATGGTGACTATATCAGCATTGATGCTGCAAAAATTGCCAGAGATTTGGGTAATGCAGTGTTGTTGAATTTGGTTTTGCTAGGTGCAGCGATTAAAGCTAGAGCTATTGATTTTAGTGCAGCAGAGTGTGAAGTAGCCATTGAACAATTGGCACCCGCTAAGTTTGTACAACAGAACCTTAAGGCATTTCACCAAGGGTTGAGCTGTTAGGTTTTGACCGTCCTCCCCCTGTGACGCCGCCGCAGTGAAATGTAGCTTTGCCGGATTTCGAAGAAAAATGTTTGAGCCGTAGGCGAGTTTTTTTCTGAGCGGCAAAGCGGAATGGAACGGAGGGAATCCGCCAACGGCGGACAAGAAGCGGGGCACATTCTTTTGCTTACTTTTCTTGGGTGCGCAAGAAAAGTATGTCGTCTGGCGGGACGAAACCCGCCGGTTGTAGGGTTTATAATATTTAGGGAAAAATCAAGGTCGCGGGGTGGCGCCCCCGCACGTCGCCATACTCTTTTGTTGCGCCACAAAAGAGTATGCAGAAAAGGGCGCCCAACCTCCTTGCCAGCCGTTGGCTGGTTCCCGAAGCTGGACAATGGCTTATGCGGGGCGGCAAAAACTCGGCTGCGCCTCAGACATTTCCCGCCCTGATCGCAACGCCAGTGACCAACTTCGGCTGCGTCACATGGGATGAAGGTCAAGGGCAAAAGCTAAGTTCAAAAGTAGGCTTAAATTACTAAAATTGGCTAAATAACAACAAAATGACTAGTAAACAAAAAATCTTCTATTTTATCTATCTCCACCGTACTGGTCTTACCGTTACTGGTTTGTCGCTAGCGCTATTGTTGTACCCAATGGTTGAAGATAATCCTTATACCATCGGTCTTACCAATCTAATTGCGATTAATGCCATTGTTGTTTTGGGGCTCAACCTGTTTATTGGCTATGCTGGACAAATATCCCTTGGCCACGCAGCGTTCTTTGGGTTGGGGGCTTATGGATCGGCGATTGCTACAGGGACCTACGAGCTTCCTCCTTGGCCAGCTATGTTTCTGGTTGCGGCTCTGGTAGCGTTAGTTGCACTGTTGGTCGGTATTCCTATTCTCCGCCTTTCAGGTCACTATTTGGCGATGGCAACCTTGGGTTTGAACTTTGTTGTCCATACAATTTTGTTACAGTGGGACGAAGTTACCGGCGGTCCAAGTGGTTTTTCTGGGATTCCATATCTATCTTTTGGTGATTTTCAGTTTGATGATGAAATACGGCTCCACTATCTCCTCTGGGGCTTTACCTTGTTAAGCCTGCTGCTGTGTTTGAACTTGGTGCGTAGCGGTGTTGGCCGTGGACTGTCGGCGTTAGCTGGCGACGAGACCGCAGCTGCAGCGTTGGGAGTTAATACCCGTAACGCTAAGATTAAAATATTTGTCCTCTCAGCGGTTTTAGCCTCAATTGCCGGAAGTTTGTTTGCCCATTGCTACAGCTTTGTTAGCCCCGACTCTTTCGGTATCTTCACCTCAACCGATATGGTGATTATGGTGGTAATCGGCGGCATGGGTTCCATTTGGGGATCGTTGTTTGGTGCGGCTCTGATTACCATGTTACCAGAATGGATGGATTTTTTTGCGGAGTACAAAGATTTTGTCCATGGTGGAATTCTGGTGTTGGTATTGATGTTTCTCCCTCAAGGTTTGGTGGCCGGTTTAATTGAGATGGTTAAGACTAAATTAGCGTTGCGGAGGGGTAAAGATGCTGCAACTTAATCGTGTCAGTAAAAATTTTGGTGGTTTGCCAGCTTTGAGCGATGTTTCCTTTGCCGTCCCTAAAGGACAATTGACCGCTCTGATTGGACCCAATGGCGCGGGTAAAAGTACCATGATTAATTGTATGACCGGGGTGCTCACCCCCAGCTCCGGCGAGATCGAATTTCAACAGCAGCCAATTGCCCATTTGCCAGCATTTAAAATATCGCGGCTGGGGATTTCCCGTACCTTTCAAAATTTGAAAATCTTTCCCCGTTTAACGGTGCTAGAAAATATTTTAACTGGCTTAACATGTGAAGGTGGCGAATCTATGGTGATGGCGATGTTGCGTTTACCATATTTACGGCATAGGGAGCGGCAATTAAAGTTACGGGCGTTGGAAGCATTGGATCGATTTGGCTTAACCGATAAGGCTGACTGGCCAGCTGGAGTTCTTGCTTATGGCGATAAGAAAAGGGTTGAGCTTGCTCGCGCTACAGTTGGACGGCCAAAATTGATTTTGCTCGACGAACCGGTTGCTGGCTTAAATGGTGAAGAGACTGAAGCTGTTGCCGAGCAACTGCGTTTGCTTCGTAGTGCTGGTCACACAATGCTGCTGGTGGAGCATGACATGGCGCTGGTTATGGAAATCGCCGATCAAGTAGTTGTCCTTGATAGTGGCAAATGCATAGCTACTGGGACACCTGACGAAGTATGTCGTAATCCACTGGTGTTAGAAGCGTATCTTGGGCGTAGTGATGCTACTGCTTAAAATTTTTTGTTAACGGAGAGGCGCTGAGAAGGAGAGTTGGAGAGAAAAGCAAACCATTTAATTTCGCTACCAAGGACACCAAGAAGGTCAACGTCTTTTTTTTGGTTTAAAACTAAAACCTTGAATCTGCTGCCAAGGCACCAAAGAGCAGAGAGAAGGGCAAAGTCTTTTTAGGTTTAAAACCAAAAGAATTGCTTTGCTTTTGATTCTCTTGGTGAACTTGGTGCCTTGGTGGCTATATTTGATTTTGCTTTTCTCTCCCTCTCTCCGCCTCTCCGTTAAAGTGTTTAGTTTTTTACCAATGAGAATATAGAGTTTTTCTCTGTGTCTCCGTGATTCTGTGGTTAGATAATATGCTGAAAATAAATAACCTTACCGCTCATTATGGTGCCGCCCAAGCCCTCTTCGGGGTTGATCTCGAAATTGGTAAAGGGGAGACGGTTGCCCTTGTCGGTGCCAATGGGGCCGGAAAGAGTACCTTACTGAAATGCTTGATGGGGTTGCTGAAACCATCCGCTGGGCAAATCAGCCTTAATGGCAAGGATGTTACCACTACTAATCCGGCGCAGATGGTGCGTTTGGGGATGGCGCTCTCGCCTGAAGGGAGGGAAGTCTTCGCCCACTTATCGGTACTCGAAAATTTACAGCTGGGGGCAATCCCGTTAAAACTAGCAAAAGCTGAAGCTGCAACGCGGATAGCCGAAGTTTTTAGCCGATTTCCGAAGTTGGAAGAACGCCAAGAACAACTTGCTGGAACTTTATCTGGTGGTGAACAGCAGATGTTAGCAATGGGGCGGGCTCTAATGGCCAAGCCTGATATCCTGTTGCTGGATGAGCCCAGCCTAGGTCTGGCACCTTTAATTACCGATGAAATTTTTGCTATTATCCATCAGTTGGCACGCGCAGGTACCACCATTTTGCTGGTTGAACAAAATGCAGCTCGCGCCCTTTCGGCTTCTGATAAAGCTTACTTGTTAGCCAATGGAAAAGTGATCGAGCAAGGGGAAAGTAGTCGCTTACTTAATGACCCCATCCTCCGTTCCGCTTTTCTTGGTGCGGCTAGCGACGCTGATCCAGCGTCTAGTCGCCTAGGTGCTTCCGGGTTGACCAATATTCGTTTGGAGAAAAATGCAATGCAAAAGAATTTTATGCCAAATTTTGCCGATGAAGCAGAGCTACAACAACATCAATTAGCTGGTCTGCAGTGGACGGTTCGTCACGCCTACGAAGGTTCGGCAGAATATCGCAAAAAATTGGAACAGGCAGAGATTGCTCCTGCTGCAATTCAGTCGTTAGATGATTTACAAAAGTTACCGTTTACCACTGCTGCTGATCTTAGTGACGGCTATCCGTTCCCTTTGCGCTCGGTACCGTTTGAACAGATAGTTCGTGTCCATGCCTCTTCGGGAACTACTGGTAAGCGTAAGGTGTTTTGTTATACCCAGAAAGATCTGGATGATTGGACCGATTTCTTTGCCCGCTGCTACCAGATGGCCGGAGTAAATTCCCTTGATCGGGTGCAAGTTGCTGTCGGTTATGGTGTATGGACTGCCGGAATGGGCTTCCAGCTAGGTTGTGAGAAGGTAGGTGCTTTGGCCGTTCCAGTTGGCCCCGGTAATATCGATATGCAAATTCAATTTTTGCTCGATTTCCAATCAACGGTTTTTTGTTCAACCGCATCAATGGCACTGTTGATGGCTGAAGAGATCCACAAGCGTGGCGTTGCCGATCAGATTGCAGTTAAAAAAATTATCTATGGTTCGGAGCGCTCCAGTCGCTCGATGCGAAAGAAAATTTCCGAACTGTTCGGTGGCGCTGAATTATTTGATATTACCGGGTTGACTGAGTTGTATGGCCCTGGAACCGGTATAGAGTGTAGCGAACACGATTGTATCCATTATTGGGGCGATTATTACTTGCTAGAAATTCTCGATCCCGAAACCCTGCAACCGGTCCCAGAAGGGGAGTGGGGAGAAATGGTGGTCACGACCTTGTGTAAAGAGGGAGCGCCATTAATTCGTTACCGCACCCGTGACATTACCCGCATTATCCCCGGTCGCTGTGAATGTGGCAGTATCTTGCCACGCCACTCTAGGATTAAAGGGCGCAGCGATGACACCATAAAGTTCCGTGGCGTCAATATTTACCCCAGTAGCATAGATACCATCCTCTCCGCTGTTCCCGGTATCGGTTCCGAATATCAAATTCACCTGACTCGTGACAAGGCCGGCAGGGATAACCTGCGTTTGTTAGTAGAGCGAGCTGAAGGTGTAGATAGCAAGCGTAGCCCAGAACTTAGTCGTGAAGTTACCCACCAAATTAAGAAGCAATTGTTGGTTTCGGTGGAGTTGGAATTAATTGATTACGCCACCCTGCCACGTTCTGAGCGCAAGAGTCAGCGGGTGTTTGATCAACGGATTGAAGATGAAATTGTTTGATTGGTTTTGATGTGCAGAATGATTCGATTGAAATAATGGTTTGCCGATTTAAGCCCACAATTTTTTGAATGTATAATGACTGTAACTACCACTATTAGTTGTTATAACGAAACTTAGTTCGACAGGTTTTATAAGTTACCGCAAACCAAAAGCTTGTAATGTTAAACTGTATTAAGTAAAGTGATATTTCTTAAGGCGGCTCTGTGCGCTGGTTGGGGGTAGTAACAATACCGGTATATGTACCTGATGCGGCAGAGATTTTCTCAGCATGGTTGTTATTAATCAGGAGAATAATAGAATGAGACTTTTGACACGTTCCGATTTTGACGGTATCGCTTGTGCAGTGCTCTTAAAAGAGATTGGCCTCATGGACGAAATGGTCTATGCCCACCCCAAGGACCTTCAGGATGGAAAAGTAGAGGTAACTAAAGACGACATCCTTGCAAATGTCCCCTACGTTGAAGGTTGTGGCCTCTGGTTTGATCATCACTCAAGCGAGCAGGAGCGTCTTGACCTCGAAGGTAAATACGAAGGCTGCAGTGAAGAAGCATTAAGTGCAGCAAGGGTCGTTTGTAACTATTATGGCCCTGAAAAATTCGAAAAATTCCATGAAATGCTTGAATATGTCGATAAAGTTGATTCCGCCCAACTGAGTGAAAAAGATATTATGACTCCCGAAGGGTGGGTGCTTCTCGGCTTTATTTGCGATCCTCGAACAGGTCTCGGTTACCACAAGGATTATCGGATCAGCAATCTACAGTTGATGCGTGATTTGATGGAGTATCTAGGGAATAAACCTATTGAAGAGATTTTGCAACTTCCAGATGTCCAAGAGCGGGTCGAGCGTTACTTTGAAAACGATGTGGTGTTTAAAAAAGTTCTTCTTGAAACCTCGGTTCAGGATGGCCCCGCAGTTATTACCGATTCTAGAGGGGCGACAGATAACCCTCCTGGCAACCGTTTTCTAATTTATTCTTTATTTCCAGAAACCAATATTTCAGTTCGCTTGATTGATGGTCGTGGTAAAGAGTTTGTATCCATCTCGGTTGGTTATAGTGTCCTTAATCGTACGTCCAATGTGGATGTTGGTTCACTAATGCTGAAATATGGTGGTGGCGGGCATAAAGCTGTTGGGACCTGCCAGGTTCCTTATGATAAAGCCGATCAAGTTTTGCAGGAAATAGTCGAGGTAATTAAAGCGCAAAGTTGAGCTATAGGCAAGTTATGTGCTGTGAATATTATATAAGTTAAAAGGCAGCTTGGGCAGCGGTATTTTATGTGCTGCCCAATCTGTTGATATTAATTGACAGCTTTGTGCTAACTATTTTGTTGGTAATAAAATTCCTTTTAGTGATTCAAATGTGTAAGGTTTTTTTATGATTCCTGCGATTGATTCCGGTGGCAGTTGCTCTGTAATTTCGCAATCTGGCAATCCACTAGAGACATAAATTGGTAAGTTTGGAGCACATTGATTTAATTGCCGAACTAGCTCATACCCATCCATAATTGGCATGCCGATATCCGTTACAACTAGTTTAATTTTTTCGTTATTATGGTGATAAACAGTTAGAGCTTCCGCACCGTTTTTGGTGTCTAAGACCTCAAATCCAAGTTCTTCCAGCATAGTTTTGGCAAGCAAGACAAACATTTCATCGTCTTCAGCCAATAGAACTGTAGGTTGATTTGCCATAAGATCTATCCTGCCTTGTAATAGGTAAATATAAAACTTACCCTGTTGTTTTAGAATCTTTACTGCACCAGCGAGCTAATGTTGCCTGAATTTCAACAGGTGTGAATGGCTTGGCAATATAATCATCCATCCCAGCATTCAAGCATTCATCCCGGTCACCTTCCATGGCGTTAGCGGTTAGCGCAATGATGATAGAATCTTTCGTGTTGTCATCATTTTTTGCCTCTTGTTGACGGATAAGTGCGGTAGCCTCATAGCCATCAACTTCTGGCATTTGACAATCCATAAAGATTATATCATAGTTTGAATTTTCTATTGCAGCAACTGCTTCACGGCCGTTTACGACTGTATCTACCTCACAATTCAACGATTCAAGAACCATTATTGCGAGTAATTGGTTCACTTCATTGTCTTCTGCTAGCAGTACTTTTCGTAATGGAAGGGCGTCTATCTCTTCTAGCGGTGATTCTTCTGGGTCAATTATTTCATTGTTGTCAGCACTTAAGTTGGTGTCATCTAGTTGTATGGTGAAGGAGAATGTTGAGCCATGACCTAATTCACTTTGCGCGGTTAGCTGTCCCCCCATCGCCACAACTAACTCTTTAGAGATAGATAGACCAAGCCCAGTTCCACCATAACGACGAGCCATAGAGTTGTCAGCTTGCGAGAAAGGATCAAAAATTACTGCCAATTTATCAATAGAAATTCCGGAGCCGGTGTCTTGCACTGTAAAACGTAGAATTAAGGAACCGTTTTTCTTTTCAACAAAGTCGACATTTATCGACACTTTGCCTGTATCGGTAAACTTCACCGCATTCCCGACCAAATTTATAAGCACCTGACGTAAGCGGCCAGAGTCTCCCGTGATAGTAGTGGGGATCTCAGAATCTATATGAAATATTTGTTCTATATTGTCAGCAATGCACTTGATTTTAAAAAGCTCAAACACATCATGAATTAATTCTGCAAGATTGAATTGTGCGGATTCTAGTTCAAGCTTCCCTGCTTCAATTTTAGAAAAATCGAGAAGGTTGTTTATGATCTCAAGTAAGTTCTCTGCAGATCCGTGTGCTAAATTGGTCATCTTGGCTTGCTGCGAGGTTAATTTTGTTTCGGTTAGCAGGTTAAGTAGGCCTAGTACTCCATTCATTGGGGTGCGGATTTCATGGCTCATATTGGCAAGAAATTGTGATTTAGCCTGGTTCGCTGCCTCGGCATTATCTTTAGCAGCCATAATCTCGTTTTGGGTTTGTTCTAGCCTGCTGGCCATGAGATTAAATGATTCGCCTAATTGTTGGAGCTCGTCACCCGAATTAATTTCTGCACGGGCACTTAGATCTCCTTGGGTAAGGAGTTGAGTCACTCGCGTAAGGGCAGATATTGGTTTAGAAATTTTACGAGATAAAACAAAAGCAATCCAAAGGCTGAAAACCATGCATAGTAGTGCGATGATGGTCGTGCGCAGATAAAGGGTCGTCAGTGCAGCATCAAATTTCTTTAGAGAGAGTCCAATGTGGATCCAGCCCCAGTCTATGTTTGAATATTGGAACGGATATGAGTAGTGGTAAGTTTCTTCATCTACAATTTGGCTTTGAGTGAAGTGGCTGCTTGCAATTCTCTTCTCTGGTAGCCAGATTCCACTTAGGTTGTTTTGCCGCCAGCCTTTATTATTGATTGCTAGGGAAAAACCGTCATTGCGAGTAACGACAACATAAAGGATCGTTGGGCTCTCTTGAACTACTTGCAGACAGTGCTCAACGACGCTTCCATAATCTTCGCCTATAATTGCACTAGCAGTAATCTGCCCGATGGATGTAACTGTACTTCTCGCTTCTGATTCCATAGCGTCTAGAATAGCTGTTCGCTG
>JADGED010000309.1 GCA_016744555.1 Desulfuromonadaceae bacterium | reverse complement strand
CCTTAAATTCAAGTACCAACCGCAAGAGTCAATATGGTTTTGATGCTTTTAATTGCATTTCGAGAGAGTAGAAAGTGATTTTGTAGCAGATATACTTCGTGCCCCTCCGAAGAATTCAATAGTAATTCAAATATGCCTTTTGCAAAAGAAATACTTTTTTAAATTTATATATTGCCTATAAAAGCAGATGATGTCTCAAGCTGAACAATTGCCTTTATTTTTTCTTATTTTATTGATTCTAACGGTTCATGATAACCGGCGGCGACGCGAAGTTTTGGCCACCACCGTAATTTGGTTTTGCTTTTCAATTTAAAACAGAAGTATTTTCCGTCCGCGTTGATTGCGTTGATACTAGTGCAGGCCCCCTCCTAAATACCGGACCATCCGGTAAACTTTGAGAAGCGACAAAACCCTCAAACAAAGGAGCCTGCATTATGAGATTCTACACTAAACAGCATAATTTTTATTGTGGTATCGACCTGCATGCCGATGCCATGTATGTCTGTATACTTAATACTGTCGGTGAAGTGGTGCTTCATAAGAACATTTCCACAAAACCGAAAGCTTTCTTGCGGCTGATCAACCCTTATCGTGAGCGCCTTATTGTCGGCTGCGAGTGCATGTTCTCTTGGTACTGGCTGGCCGACCTTTGTGCTGATGAAGAGATCGACTTTGTTCTTGGTCATGCGCTCTATATGCGAGCAATTCACGGTGGTAAAGCCAAGAACGACAAGATTGATTCGCACAAAATTGCGGTGCTGCTGCGGGGTGGTTCTTTTCCGCTGGCCTATGTCTATCCAAAAGAGTTACGGGCGACTCGTGATTTACTTCGTCGGCGTAATCACCTAGTACGTAAAAAATCTGAATTGATTGGCCATATCCAAAATACGGCAACTCAATATAATTTGCCACCTTTGGGTCGTATTGCCAAACCAACTGAGAGAGCTGGTCTTTTGGATAAATTCACCGATCCAGTGGTGCGCCGAATGGTCGAAGTTGATCTGTTGACCATCGTACATTATGAACAATTGCTTGCCACGCTGGAATGGCAGCTTGAACGGATCACTGAACGTCAAGCTCCGGTTGAACTGGCATTGTTAAAGAGCATCTCCGGTGTCGGACGAATCTTAGGTATGGTGATGCTCTATGAAATCGAAAGCATTGCCCGTTTTCCCCGAGTACAGGACTTTGTTTCGTACTGCCGTCTGGTGAAACCGGAAAAGCAGTCTAATGGTAAAAGTTACGGTCATTCTGGTAAAAAGATCGGCAATGCTCACTTACGCTGGGCTTTTGGTGAAGCAGTGATCTTAATGCTCAAAGGGAACAAGCCACTGCAAGCCAAACGTCAAAGGCTCGCCAGTAAACATGGCAAAGGTAAAGCTCTGGCAATTCTTTCGCACCGTCTCGGTCGTGCCGTCTATTTTATGCTCAAGAATCAGGAGCCTTTCGATCAGGAGAAATTCATGCGGGGCCTCTGATAGAGAGGGGGCGGATCAGCCTGACCGTCTAACTGGTGATACCAGCAAGGCAACTCGATTGCAGACCATCTGAAGCTTAAACTTCTGGGTCATTGAACCCGATATCGTCTGCGTAAGTGGCCATCTACCGTCAACCAGTTGTTTTTGATTGGAGGTCCGTCCCGCTCTCACAAACAGTCGCGCGATGATCCAAAGGGATCGGCGCCGGATTCTGCCCCTTCCCCGAGCCCGGCACTAACTATGGCCAGTGATGGTAACTGGACCACGCTATATTGAATGGGACGGCATAAGGGTACGACAGTGTTTCTAGGTGGCGAAGTCAGTTCGGTCAAAAAAGATCGACCCTTCGCAATAAGAGCCTCGATAAGTGTTTGGAGCAGAATTCGAAATCTGCAGCCAGTTAAGAAGCCCAAGTCAGAAACCGGATGATTCTTGGTTGATCAGTCGCTTGTCAAAGAACGAAAAGGTTAATCTTTTGCGTTAATGGATATCTTTACTCTTGACGGCCGG
>JADGED010000308.1 GCA_016744555.1 Desulfuromonadaceae bacterium | reverse complement strand
GTGCAATCGTAAANCATACAACCGTGCAAAATTACTTGGAAGAAATTAAACAGGTTGTTGCATGACGATAACTGACACTTGTATTTATACCGCAAGATATTTGGTTTCTGGTAACGCTCCACCTGTAGAGGCTGGAGCGTTTTTTGCTCATGCAGGCAAAATAGCTGCAATTGGAACTTTAACGGAGCTTAAGACTAGCTATCCACATGTAAAAGTTGTCGATTTTGATGATGCGCTAATGGTGCCGTTATTGGTTAATGCCCACACCCATTTGGAATTGACAGATTTTCCCCAGTGGACAAGTGAATGCGGTGGTGCAGAATCACCTGAAAACTTTGTTGATTGGATTTTGCACCTTATTTCGGTGAAGAGAAAACTGAAAATAGAGCAATTTGCTCCGTCTTTGCAGCATGGGATCGAGCAGTCAATAGCTGCTGGTACTGGAGCGGTAGGTGATATTTTGGCTTATCACCCAGCGCGCTCTGGTTACGGTGATTCATCTTTACTTGGAAATCTTTATCTCGAAACCTTGGGGCAAGATCCAGCAATGGTAAGTAAGTTGAAAGCTGGTTTGGCTGAAGCTTTGGAAGATAAAGGTTGCGGAGCAGTTAAGTTGGGTGTCTCTCCCCATTCTCCGTATACCTTAAGTGCAAATTATTTACGTGATACCTATCTTTATTGTCGGCAACACAATTTACGCTGTACGACCCACTTGGCAGAAGCAGTAGAGGAAGTTGAGTTTGTCGAGAAAGGCAGCGGCGATTTTGCCCGCCGTTTTTATCCTTATATTGGTTGGGAAGGTTACATCACCACAGGCTCTGGCTTACGACCGGTAGAATATTTACGTCAGCAAGGTGGATTGTTTCCTCAAAACTTATTGGTTCATGGGGTGCAATTAAATGATGCTGAAATAGACACTTTAGCCGCAGAAAAGATGTCGTTAGTCTTGTGCCCACGCTCGAATGCCACATTGAAAGTTGGTAAGGCTCCAGCTAAAAAATTATTAGATGCCGGAGTACGGTTAGCATTAGGTACCGATAGTCTTGCTAGTTGTGATAGTCTATCAATTTGGGACGAAATGGCATTTGCTCATAAATGGTTTGCTGGTGATCTCGATGCACCAACATTATTTGGTCTGGCAACCAGTAATGGAGCTAAAGTGCTGGGGGTAGATGGTGCTGTTGGATCATTAGCACTGGGCAAGGACGCTAGCTTTCAGGTGTTACAGCCGCAAACAGCAGTTGCCGTCAACGAAGTTTTCGACTATTTTGTCTCCTCTGCTTGCAGTTCTACGGTTAAGCATGTATACCATCGTGGAGTATTGCAATAATTTCCGTTTGTTGTAGTTAAATTGTTAATTTAAAGTATAGAAATAGTTGGAATCACAATGGGAATAAAAATTATTGCCACTAATAAAAAAGCCTATCATGACTTTTTTATTGATGAAACATTTGAAGCAGGCATTGCTTTAACTGGAACCGAAGTGAAATCAATTCGGGACGGCAAGGTTAATCTAAAAGAGGCATTTTGTCGTATCAAAGATGGTGAAGTGTTTATAAATAACATGAACATTGCCGAGTACGAATTTGGTAATCGGGAAAATCATGATCCAACACGAATGCGTAAGTTATTGTTGCATCATGTTGAGATAGATAAGCTTATTCGGCTGACCGAACAAAAAGGGTTAGCGATGGTGCCGACGAAGATCTATTTTAAGAGAAATTACGTGAAATTGGAGATAGGTGTCGGTCGCGGTAAGAAGTTGTTCGATAAGCGTGAGACCTTAAAACGTAAAGATGCTGACCGGGAAATGGCTAAAGCAATTAAGAGTGCACAGAGGTAGATTTTTTTAAGTTTATGTGATTTTTTAAGAACAACAACATAGGTATTTTCATAGCGTCCGAGAGGGGAGTTTGTTTTCTTGATTCTTAAACCATACTTAGACCTGTACTTATCTACATGGGCCAGGGCTAATATTTTAGGGATATAGTTT
>JADGED010000307.1 GCA_016744555.1 Desulfuromonadaceae bacterium | reverse complement strand
ATTTAGCATGGGTACAGCGTATCTCAGCTAATTTTAACAAAAAAATTAGATGTTTAGCTCTTTGATGATCAGGCTCAAATAATAGGATCTCACTCATAACCATAAACCCTTATTTTTGTATACTGCCAGCTTAACAATGTCCCTGCTTGCGACCTTCTACTTAGCAATACAAAGCAATATTAATGCCAACCAACCATCTGCACCTAACCAGCTAAAATAACATAACTTTTTAAAAACGGTTAAAACCTTAAAGCATCAACAAAAGTTTCAACCTTACGAGTAAATCGCATACATGGCTGTTTTTAAACAATAAAAAAGGCGGATCAACCCTAGTTGTAACTACAACCAAAGTTGATCCGCCTTGCGCTTCATTTTATGTCACTACCATCTACTATGTGGTAGCAGTGCCAAAAGGGATTTGGTGCTAATGTTGCTTTAACCTCTTACTTAGTGCTTGCGGCGTTACCGCTAACATTCTTGCTGCTAGTGACTGATTACCATTTGCACGCTGAATCGCTTCGGCAACAAGTAATTGTCCAACTTCTTTCAAGCTGGGCAACTCAATCCCGAACTTAACTTTATGGACATTATTAGTTGCAGGCTCAACGGAGACGCTAGCGACAAATTCCCCCTTATCGATTACAGTTTTAAATCTCTCCAGCGATAACTCTGTACCACTATTAACACTAACAGCATCATAAACCATTGATCGAAGTTCCCTTATGTTTCCAGGAAAAGGGTAAGTTGTTAATAGGGGGGTCAATTCTGGAGGGGCAGTAGGTGGGGTTTTACCCATGCTGCTCGCAGCTGCACATATAAAAACTTCAGTTAAAACCGCTAAATCTTCTTTCCGTTCCCGCAGAGGGGGGATTTCTATTCGATGCGAACACAAGCGATAGTGTAAATCACGCCGAAAAGATCCGGCTGATTCTTTAGCAGATAAATCAATATTGGTAGCAGTTAAAATCCGCGCCTTACTTTTATGAGGCTGATCACTACCAAGGGGGAAATATTCTCCCTCCTGCAACAGACGCAACAATTTTACTTGTGATGCCGCTGATAGGTCGCCAATTTCGTCAAGAAACAGGATCCCCTCACCAGCTTGTTCGACCATCCCTTTGCGATCATGGTCAGCTCCGGTATACGCCCCTTTGACATGACCAAACAAGGTGTCACTAAAAACCATATCATCAAGGCCGGCTGCATTTACCGCCACCCACGGTTTATCGGGGCAACTATATTTATGTAACGCCTGAGCGATCAATTCCTTACCGGTACCACTCTCACCAGCTATCAGCACTGGTTCACTGCTATTTGCAATTGCCATCACATACGAAAAAATTGCATGAACTTTGTCGCTACAGGTTGTAATTGCCGCAAAAGCTGGATCAACCTTAAATTCACGTTGCAGCAAACTAGTTACGAGTAAACTATTTTCGTGCTCGAGCTGCTTTTGCTTTAAAACCCGTAGCACCCCAGTAACCACACGTTGCCGCTCATCGGTTTTAACGTAAAAATCTTCGGCGCCAGACTTTACACACCGAATAGCTGTATCAATTTGATTCATCCCACTGATAATAACCACTGGCAATTCAGGGTAGCTCTCCTTTATCGCACTTAGCAGCTCTTCGCCACCCAAATAGGGCATATTTAAGTCGAGCAACACTAAGCTACAGCTATTAGACTGCAGTAGTTCCATGACTTTACGGCTATCGGTGCAAGAAATTACATTAGTTATCCCCGCAGACACCTTTAATGAAAGGGATAGGCTATGCAACCAATTCGGTTCATCATCAACCAACGAGACTGGTGAGAGTGGGTAAGCATTATCAATCGACATGATTAACCTCCTGCACCACGGGTAAAATCATGGCAATTGTAGTCCCCAGTCCTTCGGCAGAAACCACGTGTAGTTTTCCATGATGTTCTTTAACTATTCGATTAGAAACAGAAAGACCTAAACCGGTCCCCCCTTTATTGCGTTTAGTTGTAACAAATGGCTCAAGGA
>JADGED010000306.1 GCA_016744555.1 Desulfuromonadaceae bacterium | reverse complement strand
TACCAAGCACTACACCGTTTACGACTAGCAACAGAACAAAACCCAAAATAATTAACTTTTGCGGCAACGCTATTTTTTTCATTATTGCCCCTCCCCTATTGCTGCCTGACGTAACCGTTTAAATACCAGCAACATCAAAATTGCCACTAGTGCAATTAGAAGAAAGAACAAATATTTTGGCAACCACTCCCACCACCAGTCGTAGAACTTGGTATAAAGAAAGATAGTAAAGAAAACATTCCCAAGGTTAACCACATCGCCCCAGCCTTTTTTGATGCCAAGCCAAATAGCCAGTCCACTCGACCCAAAACCAATTAATTGATAAATCACTTCAACGCTGTCGGCATCTAGGGGTAGATAACTGATATAGCCCCAGTTTGACAAAATGAGTACGGGGATAAAAAACAACAACAGTGAAAAAACTCGATAGGTGATTCTAAACCCAGAAAAACGATTATGCTTAAATGCGGAGATAAAAAATAAAAACCCTGCGGCTAAAAAGAAGTTCTCTGGTTGTTCACCAAAATCGATCCAATAACAACCATTCCATGTACCCATTTGCGCTGACAAATATGCCGAAATACAAATTATACCTGCAACAAGTAACAACCTGGCGTCGATAGCATACGCCAAGATAAAAGCAAACATCGCCCACGCGACAAAAGCATTCGGGGTTGGAGAAAGATTGAAAATTTGCCCAAACACGGAAATGTTCAGTACAAAACAGACGAAACTAGCTATAGCAAATAGTTTAGCGAAGTAACCGGTGCGTTCTAGCTGTGCGGCAAACACAGTGGCAAATAAAAATACGATTGGCATCAATATCAAAATTGCAACTTGAACACTAGTTGAGAAGCGTCCCCAAAATTGATAAAAAAGGAAAAACAAACTTGCTCCCAAAGCTATTGCACCAAGAAAAGAGGTGATCTTCATCCCCAAGCTTAACTGTTTGCTGCGGTGGCTCGAGTCAATGTCAAATTGCTGGGTTAGGTTTTCCAACAGGTTATTATGATAATCATTGATTTGTGCCTGTTGCGTAGTTTCCAGCGTCACTACACCTGCACTTTCCAGCGATTGCAGTTCTACCCGAAAGCTTTCTATTTGATCGGCGCGGTGTTGTGCAGTGGCTTTTGAATTGACGTTCATTTATTCACCATTTGTAGAGTAAATGTGATTTGTATTTTTTTAGTAGGATCTTGCAAAGTGTAACATCCCAAAGGAAACAAGGTTAAGCAATTTTCTTTCTGTGCGAAGTGAGACGACAACCTGTGGCGCAACCATGCGACCTTGACATTTATTGATGCTGCAATTGAATTGATAAATCTAAAATTAAAAACAAGACCGTCGGTTTGCGTACCGACGACCGCTTTCATTTTCTTTAAGCGTAAAGAAAACGAAACAAAAGAAACTCTTTTTATTTCTGTCGCATGAGTCTCTACCACTTTCCGAATGTTGGCAATTTCGAAATATCCCTCGGCTGCGTTGCATCTCTCTTAATTTGTTATCAGCTGTCGTGAAAGCAAGAACTCGTTAAGTCGATGTAGTCCGTTCGTCGCCTAACGATCCCTCTGGTCTCTAATGGCGAACAAGTCATAAACAACTGCAAATTAATTTTGCTACAACACTTGAACCTTTATCCTTGAACCCTGTTCCTAGATTCTCCTCCCGTGTGACGCCGCCGCAGTGGAACTACTGATTTGCGAATTAGAGCGGGAAATGTTTGAGCGTAGCGAGTTTTTGCCGCTCCGCAAAGCAGTGGTGGAATGGAGGGAACCAGTAATCGCCGCAGGCGATAACTGGCAAGGAGGTCGGGTGCCTTTTTCTGCTTACTCTTTTGTGGCACAACAAAAGACGTAAGGTGCCGTGCGGGGGCGCAACCCCGCGAACTTAATATTAATTTTTGCTGCAATTGAATTGATAAATCTAAAATCAAAAATAAGACCGTCGGTTTGCGTACCGACGACCGCTTTCATTTTCTTTAAGCGTAAAGAAAACGAAACAAAAGAAACTCTTT
>JADGED010000305.1 GCA_016744555.1 Desulfuromonadaceae bacterium | reverse complement strand
CTGCCAGGGGCTAGAGTGGCCTGGGAGACTGAGAGGGTGGCTAAAACACTTTTGTTCCCGTAGCGCCATGGATATTGAGGGCTTAGGTGATCGGCTGATTGATCAATTGTTATCCCTAAAGTTGGTTAACAGCATTGCCGACCTCTATCGCCTGCAACAAGAAGATCTATTTCAATTCGAACGAATGGGGGAAAAACTAGCAAGCAACCTGCTACAAGCTATTGCCGCCAGCAAACAGCGGCCGCTAGAAAACTTTATCTTCGGTCTTGGCATTCGCCACGTTGGACAACATCTGGCCAAACTTATCAGTCGTAATTACCCTAATTTAGAGTTACTAGCTAGCGCCACCGCCGAGGAACTGGTTGCCATCCACGAGATTGGCCCGCAGGTCAGTGACAGTGTCGTCCTCTTTTTTCAAGCCGAAAACAATCTTCAGTTATTAGCAGAGCTAAAACAGCTTGGAGTTGATCCACAAGCAGAGAACCAGACTAGTGGTGATCGTTTCCAAGGAAAAACATTTGTCTTTACCGGTGCCCTAGAGCAATTCAACCGCAAACAGGGGCAAAGTTTAGTTGAAGCCCAAGGTGGGCGTGCTAGTGGTTCGGTAAGTAAAAAAACCGATTATGTCGTTGCAGGCCCTGGTGCCGGCAGTAAACTAACAAAAGCCGAACAACTAGGGATCACTGTCCTCAGTGAAGATGATTTTTTACAACTAATTAACAGTGAGCTAGAATAAAAATGGATATTTGTGTCACCGTCAAAGTTACAGGGCGAGTACAAGGGGTTTGGTTCCGGCAAAGCACAAAAAAATGTGCCGATAAATATAACGTTAACGGCTGGTGCCGAAACAACCCTGATGGCTCAGTTGAAGCCGTTTTTAGTGGCGAAGAAACTTCGGTAAATGCTGTGGTCAAATGGTGCAAAAGCGGCCCTACCATCGCACGGGTAGATAGCCATCAGGTAAAATCAATTCCCGCCCCAGAAAATTTTGTCGATTTTCAAATCCGCTAAAGCATGGCGTTTTTATAAAAGGCTACCACCAAAACTAAAGATTAAGCCCATTTCCAGTTACTTAATGCCATACTTTGGTGAGAAAGAGACAAATAGCCCCATTTTTAAAAATTTCAAATATATTAAACTGGAACAATCTACGCAATTAATATAAGCTTACACATCAAGTACGCTCTCACCTATAATAGCTTAGGATCTTAACCATGAGATTATGGCTACCAATACTGCTACTTATGCTGCTACTTTGCAGTATCGCTTCTGCAAACACCGGAGTTGCGATTGTAAAAACCACCAAGGGCGATGTCACAATTAAACGCATGGGAAAAACTCTGCCAGTCAGCCCACGCGATCGTCTGCAGGAAGGTGATATTTTAGCTACCGGTGCAGCCAGCCGAATTGGAATCATTTTTAATGATGGTAGCGTTTTATCACTAGAAGCAAATAGCCTCCTCCGGATTAAAACATTCATCTTCAGCCCCATAGAAGAAAAATTTAACTTCAAACTTTTTCTAAACAAAGGTGCTGCTTTATTTGAGTCAGGAAAAATAGGTTCACTTGCGCCAGAAAGATTTGAATTAGAAACTCCTCAAGGGACAGTAGGTATCCGCGGGACAAAATTTTTAGTCGAGGTTAAATAAAATGACTTTAGAAGCTTTTATTTTCATCGCTATCAGCCTGCTTACTTTTGCATTAACATCTGGTTCAAGTACTCAAGTCATCCTGCTAGACGGAAAAAACCCCGACTCCGCAGTCGTTGTGACAACCGCTGGCGGTGAGTTGATCCTCGACAAACCAAACACTTACACAACTCTTACATCAACAAAAACAAAACCGCATAATGCGCAAACTCTTGATATAGAAACTCTGCAAAAAAAATATGGTGAGCTGATTCAGGCGGCACCAAAACCACCGATTAACTTCCTCCTTTATTTTGATCCAGGATCAACGGCCCTTACCTTGGAATCGCAACAACTTTTTTCCAAAATTGAAACGGCTATACAGGAGCGTTCC
>JADGED010000304.1 GCA_016744555.1 Desulfuromonadaceae bacterium | reverse complement strand
CAATTAATATTTGGCTGATATGGAGTGACGCGCAGCTATAAGACTATAAAAAACAAATTATAGAGATGTAAAGACATCCCTGCATTGTTGTATGATTGTCTTTTTTTTGGTTTGATGGGGATGTTCTTGACACTTTTTCCAGCTTAACCTAAGTTTTATCGAATACTTTAATTTAAATATATTAGATCTTAGGGAGATAGAACGATGGCACAGCAATTTTTGGATATGCCCAATAAAGATGGTTACTTTGGTGAGTATGGTGGTCAAATTATTCCACCAGAACTAAAAGCAATCATGGACGATATCAACGCTTCGTATGACAAGGTTAGAGAAACTGCTGCATTTCAAGATGAATTGCAAGAGCTTTATGCTGACTACGTCGGTCGTCCCAGCCCCATCTATTTTGCCCGGCGGTTAAGTGAAAAAGTTGGTGGTGCCAAAATCTTTTTTAAGCGGGAAGATTTAAATCATACCGGTGCACACAAAATTAACCACTGTCTCGGCGAGGCATTGTTGGCTAAATATATGGGTAAAACCAAGGTTCTAGCCGAAACTGGAGCAGGACAACATGGAGTGGCATTGGCTGCTGCGTGCGCTTTGGTTGGGATCGATTGTGAAATACATATGGGTGAAATTGACATCGCCAAAGAACATCCAAATGTTACTAGAATGAAAGTCCTCGGGTGTAAACTTGTCCCGGTAACTCGTGGCACTAAAACCCTTAAGGATGCAGTCGATAGTGCATTTGAAGAGTATGTAAAAGACCCAGTGAACTTTTTCTATGCGATCGGTTCGGTTGTTGGTCCCCACCCATTCCCAAGAATGGTTCGCGACTTTCAATCGATTGTTGGTATCGAAGCCCGTGAGCAGTTTCAGGCAAAGCAGGGGTGCTTGCCAGACTATCTTATGGCTTGCGTTGGCGGCGGATCAAACGCCATTGGCTTGTTCACCGCATTTCTTGACGATGAAAATGTGCAAATGATCGGTGTTGAACCCGCTGGTAAAGGTTTGGATACCCCCGATCATGCTGCAACCTTAACACTCGGAACCAAGGGCGGTTTGCATGGTTTTGAATGTTATATCCTCCAAAATAGCGAAGGAGAGCCGTTGCCGGTTTATTCAATTGCTTCAGGTCTAGACTATCCCGGTGTTGGACCGCAACATTGCTACCTAAAAGATATTGAACGGGTACAGTACGAAACTATTGATGATAAAGAGTGTTTAGAGGCATTTATGACCCTTTCACGCCTTGAAGGGATTATCCCAGCACTGGAAAGTGCTCACGCCGTTGCGGCGGCAATGAAGCTAGCGCAAACACTGCCAGCAGATAAGAATATTTTGGTAAACTTGTCTGGTCGTGGCGATAAAGATATCGATTTTGTTGCCGAGTACTTGTCACTATGAAAACTAGGAACAAGGTACAAGGATAAAGGGTTAACGTCTGTCCTTGTACCTTTACCTTTGCTCCTATAGGAGTGAACATGGACGTAGCTTTTGTTGTTTTTGATCAAATGACGGCGTTGGATTTTGTCGGTTTTTATGATCCATTAACCCGGTTAAAATCGATGGATTTTATGCCCGATTTTCGTTGGCAAATATGTTCATTCTGTGAAGATGTTGCCGATACGCAAGATTTACGTTTTGATCCCGACTGCATTGGTACCAGTCTCGCCAATTACGACCTGTTAGTAGTGCCGGGCGGCTACGGTAGTCGTCCCCTCCAGCATAACGAAGATTTTATCGCTTGGTTAAAAACAGCGGCTCCGGTGCCACTCAAAGCATCGGTATGTAGTGGCTCATTGTTGTTGGGGGCTGCCGGGTTTCTAAAAGGTAAAAAAGCCACAACTCACCCTAAGGCTTATTCCGAACTAGCGCGTTATTGCCCCGAAGTTTTAAATCAGCGGATTGTCGATGCCGGAGACGTAGTAACTGCCAGCGGGGTTTCTGCTGCCATCGATTTAGGACTATATTTAGTTGGACGTATAGCTGGAGCAGAAGTGCGCAAAGAAATCGCCACGCAGATGGATTATCC
>JADGED010000303.1 GCA_016744555.1 Desulfuromonadaceae bacterium | reverse complement strand
ATCTAACAATGAATCAACGGTTTCATATTATTGATACAACTGGCCTTTATTTTTAAGCTAGCAACTTCTTGTTAATCTAACTATTAAAGTGAGCCCATGAAAACATTAATTTATTTGTGTTGGTCTATAGTTTTATCTTCTTTGCTGCTTACCTCGGCATATGCAGCTTCAAGCTCAGAAGATAGTTGGAAAATTAATGGTCGCCTAAACGCCTATTATAAAATTATCGATATTAAGAGTAATCCCGGCGGCGACACTAGTCGCGAAGGTACTAGCCATAATGAGGAATTGAATCTCAACCTATCTGGTCCGCTAGGTGCCGGAACCGCTGGAATTGAAACCCGTTTACGTTCGACCGACGAAGATAACGTACAGCAAGAAGATGTCGAGCTTCTCTACTTACGCTCATATTATCGCGACAAAAAGTGGAATGTTGAAGCTGGTGATGTGGCATTGTCGTTAAACCCCTATGTTTTTGGTGGCAGTGTTAAGGGGGCCAAAATGGTGTATAAATCTGCCCAAAAAGATCGTACCTGGAATTACTCTGTCATCGGCGGTGTGAAGAAACCATCGTGGCATGATTTTTTTCGAGATGAAGATAATGAACCAGCAACTGGTTATGCTGGAGCATTCGAAGCTAAATACATCCATGAACGCTCTAAGGAGATTGCCGTAAGTTTTGCTGCCTTAGATACCGATCTTCGGGATGCCAATTCGGATACGACTACAGGTGCAAGGGGTTGCAGTATTGGTTTAAATGGAAAGTGGCGGTTTAATAAGCAAATAACCCTTAGATGGCGTGGTGCAGTTGCCGATGGTGATGCTGATGTTAGAGCCGATGAAGAAACTGGCGTCAATACTGCTCTATATCTAAAATTACTAACTCGGCCAGTGTTGAAGTCGGTTAAAAGTAACTTTGTTTACCAGCGCATTGATAGTGATTTTGTCTCTTTTGGCGGTAGTGCCAACAGCGATAAAGAGCAAATTGAAAATACTACCAGTTGGACAATTAGCAAACAACTGCGGGCACGGGTTGATCTTAATGCTAGCCGTGACAATCTCGATGGTGATCTCGGTTCTACCCAGAATAATTTCTATGAAATGGCCACTCTGACCTATTCTCCTGACTTTTTAAAAAGAGGTGATTTCACTTTTGTTGTGTCCAATCGTGACATCGATGGCCGTGGTGCAGCAAATCGCCGGATTAATGGTAGTGTCGATGTAAAGGTGGGCAAGTCATCCGGTTGGAAGTACGGCGGTGGTTACCAGTACAGCGACTACGAAGATGAGGTTACATCGGCTTCATCGCAAACCACTCATACCGTAAGAGGTTTGCTTGGTTACCGCCATAAACTTGGAAAAGAGAGTTCTTATCGCTTTACCTTCCGCCCAGATTATCAACTGATAGAAGATGATCAAAACAAAATCGGTATCAAAATCGATGCTGGCTATGTTCACACTAAGCGTTTATCGGTTGACCTCCTCTATTTGCGTAATCAGGTCGATTTAGATAATGGTAACGACTCCCATAATAGCACTTATCAAGTTAGAACTTCTTACAAGCTAGATGCAGCCGGTAAGCATGTCCTTAGGTTGCAAGGAGAAAAGCGTGCTGTAACAACCGAAAATGACCCTGCTAGCAGCTACATTGAATACATCGGCTTAATTTCTCTGGTTTCAAACTTTTAAATAGTCAAGTTGTACATCCCAGTCAGCGACCGCAGTGGTTTTGTTCCATGGCAATACCACTTGCGGTTGTAACTCGAAGACTTATGGAGTGGTTGTGTTGAGAGCTTTTTTCGTATCACTGTGCTTAGGGGTTTTGGTTTTTGCTGGATTTATTCCTGTATCAGCAGCAGACAGAGTCACTGTGCCTGCGACGGCAGGCAGTTTGCCTTCACCTCAATCTCCAGATCCAGATAGTGGTTTTACAGAGCCTCCACCGCCACCTCCTGCGCCAGCACCGCCGGTACCAGGTAGTGGTTTTACCGAACCGCCACCTCCTGCGCCAGCACCACCGGTACCAGGTAGTGGTTTTACC
>JADGED010000302.1 GCA_016744555.1 Desulfuromonadaceae bacterium | reverse complement strand
TACCCGTAGTGCTACACAAACGGGAATGTTCACTCCACTGGTTTTGCAGATGTTGGCGGTCGGGGAAGAATCTGGTTCGGTCGACACCATGCTAAATGATGTAGCTGATTTTTATGAACGTGAAGTTGAGTACGATCTAAAAAATCTTTCCAGTGCGATAGAGCCAATATTGATTGTTATTATTGGAGCAATGGTTTTGGTTTTGGCTCTAGGAGTATTTTTGCCGATGTGGAATTTAGGTAGTACTATGCGCTAAATTAGTAGAATATAACTTAATGGTTGAAATGCAAGATCGAAAATGAGATTATGTAAAATGTTGTTAATCTAGTATGAATCAACGCTGAGCGAATATTATGTTTCGCCTCTGCTATAATTTAAATTAGGAATAAAGGAGAACGCATGAACAATCAAAAAGGTTTCACCCTCATTGAGATGATCGTAGTAATAGTTATTTTGGGGATTTTATCAGCTGTTGCGGTACCTAAATTTGTTGATATGCAGGATGAAGCTAAAGAAGCTGCTTTGGAAGGGGCTAGGGGGGCCGTTAAATCCGCATCTGCCTTAGTGCACAGTAAGTGGCTCGTTGCAGGAGAAGTAACTAGTACGGGAGCTGTTGGGTCCGGTTATGTTGCAGTAGAGGGTGCGTATGTAGCCGTAACAAACGGTTATCCTGCTCAATCAGATGCTGGTATTGTAGCTGCAACTGATATTGGTTCAGATTTTGATTTAGATGCTACCTCCGGAACGATAACGAGAGAGGGTGAATTCTCAAGTACCGCTGGAGATCAATATTGGGGTTTTACTTATGTTGCCGCTACAACTTCAGCATCTCCACAAATATCTACGGTTTCTGAGATCACTGCCCCATAGTATTAAAATGTATTTCTTAGCACGTAGGATGCGGTGAGGGAATCCGAACCGCATCGTAAAAAAAGATGCGGTTCACGGTGTTCACCACATCTGACACAGCGAAAGACAGATGCTATGCGCCATCCAAAAGGGTTCACTAGGTTTGAATTGGCAGTGGTGGTTGCGCTAGTTGCGTTGTTGGCAACAGTCCTTTTCTCAAAGTTTCAGCAACTTACTGTGCGTGCAGAAATATTGCAGGTTCAGGGGGTAGTTGGTACTCTGCGTAGTGCGCTAAGTGTAGAAGTTATTCGGAGTTTGTATTTGGGTAAACAATTGGCTGCCAATAAACACGATGGGGCTAATGCTTTCTATGTGATTCGAGATTTACTAGAGACGTATCCTGAAAACTACCTTGGGGTAATCGAAACTAGCGATAATCGTGGCGCTTGGTATGACGATAAAAATAGCCATGAATTAGTTTATGTTATTAAAAATGATAATGCGGTAAGTGGCGTTGCAGGAAATCCCAAAAAGGTACGTTGGCGGATCGAGCCAATTTATGCCGATAAAGATCAGTCAACTGTAGAGACGTTGCATGCAACGTCTCCACTAGTTCTAGTGATAAAACCATCGACCCCTTATCAATGGGAATTCGAATAGTTAGAGACGTAGAATGCAACGTCTCTACATGGAATACGGAGAATATATGAAAAGAAAATTGAATAACTCAAAAGGCTTTACCCTTATTGAATTGGTAGTTGTGATGGTGATTTTGGCTTTGCTGGCAGCAGTTGCAGTGCCTAAGTTTATAGATCTGCAAAAGCAAGCAGAAGCGGCATCGGTTAAAAAGGTGCTAGGTAACGTGAGAAGCGCTTTGTCAATCCGTGTTGCGCAGGCGCTAGTTGATGGCGAGGATTTAGCATCTTTAGCGTATAACGGTGGTGCGACAGCTTTAGATCCCATGAATGATCTTCTATCTAATAAACCAGAATCTTATTTGGGTGTGGTTACGGATAATCAGGATGCCGATCCGAATGGTGTTTGGTTTGACCGAAATATGAATGCCGCTGATCATTGGCTTATGTATAAAACGAAAAATTCCGATATCATAGAAGCTGGCGGCGGGTGGAGCAATGCTGGTACCAATATCATTCATCGTATCGAAGCAATTGTTGAAGATGGCGAAGTTGTAGGTTTGGAA
>JADGED010000301.1 GCA_016744555.1 Desulfuromonadaceae bacterium | reverse complement strand
ATTGAACCGCGAACATAGACTGAAGACAGGTGTCACGACGAAATGAGTACGGTAGGCGCTGTTAACCAACAGGTTAATAATCCACGAATATCAGCATGATAACCGACGAAATTACTTGCTTCATTCTATGCGTTAACTCACTCAACTTGAAAAGAGAAATATGATGGCTCGAAAAAAAGCAAAGATTTTTATGGTTTAACTTGACGTGGGGAGTCATACCAACGCCTAATTAACAGGCAAAAAATTGTTGGCTAAAATAAGCGACGAAGGAGCAAAAGCCAACTGTTTTTTGTTCTGCTTTAACGCCTTATTAGGTGTTTTTTCTCCGCTGTTAGCTTCCAATTTAACAATGAAGCCAAAATAAAATGATACGCAAACAATTAATGATTGCCAAACAAGAGCAAAGTAATATTTTAAAGGGTTAGATCCCGCACTAACAAAATGTTCAGATCCCATAGTGCTATATTTATATCCACCATTTATCAGCATATTAATCACTACAATTGTAAATACAATACAAAACAATCGAGCCACAAAACGCATTTTTGTATCTATTTTAATGTTAAGCTCCTTCCTGACTAACTGTAATAACGATTAACACTGACATATAACACCCAATTAACAGGTAAAATATAGTTGTTTTAAATAAGCCGCGAAGAAACAAAAGCCAACTGTATTTTGATAAGTGTGATCTTCACCCGATAAAGTGGACACCTTCCACTTTAATTAACTGCCAATTCAAACTCAGCAGGCGTTTTATATCCTAAACTTGAATGCAACCGTTGTCTATTATAAAAATAATTCATGTAACCTTTTAATTTTGAATGTAATTTATCTGTTGTCTCAAATAGACTACCCCTAATTAAATCAGCCTTTAATGAATGAAAAAACGATTCAACTTCTGCATTGTCAGTGCAACAGCCAGGACGATTCATACTCGCTGTAATATTATGCTTAACTAAGAACTGTTGCACTACATGCGCACGATACTCAGCACCACGGTCAGTATGAAATATGATTGGTTGTGTTGGTTTACGCTTATTTATAGCTAACTGTAGTGCTTTCAGTGTGAGCTTTGTTGACTTGTTCTTGCCAAAAGCCCAACCAATCACTCGACGTGAAAATAAATCTAGTACAACGGCTAAATAATACCAGCGTGAGCCTACTTTAAGGTAAGTAATATCTCCCGACCATTGCTGATTTATAGCATCCGCTTTATTTATATCTTTACGGTTGTTCTTAATTTCTTTGTAGAAAAACTTCACCTTGGCTGGCTTGCTGTATGTTTTAAGTGCCCGTGCTCTTAAGCCATTTTCTTGCATTAAACGTGCAACACGTTTCTCACTGGTTACAATACCCGACCTCTTTAGCGCATGAAAAACGCGAGGGCTTCCATAGGTTTTATGGTTTTTATCGAAGACGTGTTTAATGTTAATAAGCAATTGGGCATCATTAATAGTTCGCTTTGCTATCGGGCGATGTCGCCATGCATAAAAGCCGCTACGCGAGACTTCAAGCCATGAGCACAGGTATGTAACACCTAAGGTTTCTCTGTGCTTTTCGATGAATCCAAATCGCTCTGATGGACTTCCGCCAGATACCGTTGCCACTTTTTTAGTAAGTCGTTCTCCACCTTCAAGCGGTCATTTTCCTTTTCTAGCTGTTTGATTTTATTCAGCTCTTTCTTTGTGGGGACTTTACTCATTAGTTCACTATTAGTGTTGCTCTGGTAGCACTGTGGTTTCTTGAACTTACCTTCGCGATACTCTTTACGCCAACGGCTAAGCATCAGAGGGTGGATATCAAGCGCTTGAGCAACATCCTTAGATAATATGTCGTCTCTTAAGCTTAGCTCGACCGCTTTGATTTTGAAATTAACAGGGTAAAACCATGTCTTTTTAGGTTGTGTATATTTAGGCATTGTAGCCTCCTCAATGTGATGAGAAGGTGTCCACTAAAACGGGGGAACTCCAGCGTTCGTAGTCCCTTTATTGTTAACTTTTGGCGTTACATCATCAGCAACTGTTCCATCGGCCTCACAACCCAAAAACTACATTACGAACTCATAATCTAGGTCTATGAA
>JADGED010000300.1:1824-2086 GCA_016744555.1 Desulfuromonadaceae bacterium | reverse complement strand
GTGATACACTGGAAATGGCAATAACTCTCGATAAACAACCACCAAAACCGTTGCCGGTAACTTTGTTGTTGGCTTTGCCCCGACCTAAAATGTTGAAACGGATTTTGCAAGGGGTAACGTCTTTGGGGGTGAAGGAGATCTACCTGTTTAATAGCTATCGGGTCGATAAAAGCTTTTGGGGTAGTTCTTTGCTGCAGTCAGAAAAACTGCGTGAACATATGATCCTAGGGTTAGAACAGGCGGCAGATACTGTGTTGCCACA
>JADGED010000300.1:0-1814 GCA_016744555.1 Desulfuromonadaceae bacterium | reverse complement strand
GTGGAAAGTCAAAAAAGGGGTGCGATGAGGAAAACGCTTTTTCATCAAGCGCAAATCCGCCAGCATGAACAGTTGCCAAAAATAGCTGCGCAAACTAATGGTTATATTGCCCATCCCGGCGTGGCAACAAAATGTCCATCTTTGCATGATAAACCCGCTACTGTAGCAATCGGGCCAGAGGGTGGTTTTATCCAGTATGAGGTTGATAAATTGCTGGAGTGTGGTTTTGCGCAAGTTAGTTTAGGCGCGCGAATTCTACGTGTCGAAACCGCTGTTCCGGTTATGTTGGCTAATTTTATTTGATTTACATAGGTTGATATGCAAAACAAACGCTTGGGGGTCTATTTACTGTTAATCGTCCCTCCTCTATTCTGGGCGGGCAATTCGGTTTTAGCCCGTGGCGTAGTAGATTTAATTCCTCCGATATCTATGTCCTTTTGGCGTTGGACCATCGCTTTAACTATCCTTCTCCCTTTTACTTGGCGGCAGACTCGGCGAGATTTGCCCGAGATTATAAAGAGCTGGAAGATAATTTTTTTACTGGGGCTATTTGGAATCGCTTCGTTTAACACGCTTCTATATACAGCTGCTCACACAACGACAGCTCTCCATATTGCCCTGACGCAGGCGGTGATGCCGGTTATTATTGTGGCAATAAGTTTTATTTTGTTTCGTGAACGGATTACTGTGTTGCAGCTGTTCGCAATAGTAATATGTATGGTCGGAGCTGGATATGTCGTTATTCACGGTGAAGTGCAGCGGTTACTGGAATTAAGGTTTGCCATTGGCGATCTGATTATGCTCTTGGCAATATGTCTTTACGGTCTTTACTCCGTGTTACTGCGCCGGCGCCCAGCGATCAATCAAATGAGTTTTTTAACCGCCTCTTTTACCGTTGGGGTAGTGCTATTGTTCCCCCTTTATCTATGGGAAATGCAAACGCTACCACCGTTTAAATTGACGCAGCCGGTGGTTATGAGTCTCCTTTATGTTGGTATTTGTCCATCAATTCTGGCATATCTGTGTTGGAATCGTGGTATTCATGAAATTGGTGCTAATCATGCTGGTTTGTATATAAATTTGATCCCTTTATTTGCGTCTTTACTGGCAGTTATCTTTTTAGGTGAACAATTCGAATCGTACCACTTGGTTGGGATTGCTATGATTGCTAGTGGTTTACTGTTGTTTAATTTACGAGCACTGTGCTCGAAAGGTCAGGTACATACAAGTGATGCTTGAAGATTGGGGCTGGTCGCCATTTTTTACCGAACAATTTCAGTCGTGGAGTAAGGCAGGGCACGTACCGGCTAGAGTAATTCGGGGTGAAAAAAACTATTTTCGGGTTTGGACTGTGGCTGGTGAGCTTACGGTTCGCTTTACCGGTAGAGTGCGTCACAAAGCCGGTGGCCGTGCCGATCTGCCGGTAGTTGGCGATTGGGTCGTAGTTGAACCGCAACCAAATGGGCGAGGGATAATTCATGCTCGACTAGAGCGGAAAAGTTCTTTTTCGCGTAATTTACCCGGCACCCGTAAAGGTAAAGAGCGGATTGAACAGCAGGTAATAGCTGCGAATGTTGATTTGGTTTTCATCGTCAGTGGACTCGACCGCGATTTTAATCTGCGCCGCATTGAACGCTATCTAACTTTGGTCGGTAATAGTGGCGCTAAGGCGGTGATACTTCTCAATAAGACCGATTTGTGTGCTGACCCAGAAGATTGTAAGGCGCAGGTAGAAACTATTGCCGGTAGTAGTCCGGTACATTTGTGTATGGCGCGTGATGCCGCTGAGCTCGATATTCTACTAAGTTATATGT
>JADGED010000002.1:34625-34878 GCA_016744555.1 Desulfuromonadaceae bacterium | reverse complement strand
GCTATATCGCAACGGGTAAAATTCCTTGAGGATGCATTCGACCATTCATTGTTCGATAGAACTGGGGTCGCTTTGAATTTAACTGCTGTTGGTGAAATAGTTCTTGATAGTGCTCGGCAGATTCTTGAAGTAGAAGATCAGTTGGCTGATAAACTGGCAAAAATAAGCAATCGGCAAAAAATAAGATTTTGCTGTACGTCGGCATTTGGGTCAGTTTATTTGCCCATAGCTTTAAATTGTATTATGGCTGACA